>NZ_JRJZ01000174.1:0-1593 GCF_000800875.1 Cetobacterium sp. ZWU0022 | reverse complement strand
TTACCAGTTTCTTGACTACTGTTTCCTGGTGTCGCTCCTGTTCCTTTGCTATTACCAGTTCCTTTAGAAGATAAATTACCATATCCCATTTTTTGAGATAGATTATCTACTCCTAATTTTCCTGCACTATACATTCCACCTGCCATTCCACCTGCAACACCACCTGCAACTTTTCCTAAACTAGACCCAATAGCCTCTCCTGTTGGTCCGAAAACACTTCCTGCAAGACCACCTGCCATTCCTCCTAAATCTGCTCCTCCTTTTATTCCATCAAGAGTACCTGAAGCAATTTGTCCTCCACCTCTTGCTACTGTCCCTGCTGTTGAAACTCCTTTTCCTAAAGTATTAGTTGCCATTGTTAATCCTGCTATTGCTGTTGTTAATCCTGCTGCTCCAGCCCTTAGTGCGTCATTAGCTGAAAGTGTTGGACTTCCTGTTAATAAAGATGTAGCTAGATTAGGAATTGACATTATTAAATATGCTAAGATTAAAACAACACACATTAATGTTATACTTGAATGAACTTTTGAATTAATTAAAACTAATTTATTTAAAATATCTTCAGATAATAAAAGCAATATATTTAAAATACATAACTTTATAGAACATCCAACTATTGTTTTTAATACATTTGTATAGTAGTTCTCTCCTACTTTAATTGTTCCAAATGGAATAAAAATAATACTTATTCCACATAACAAATAAAATTCTATCCATGTTATAATTACTTGAAATGCTATAAACGCAAATCCTAAAATTGTCAAAAACATTATTATTAAAAAGATCCACGATTTAGGATTTACACCAACTAATTCCCACATTTGAGAAGTTAAATTCCAAGACATATCTATAATTTTACTTGGGTAATACATTAATTCACTTGAACTCAAATTTTTGCCAAGAGCTAAATTCCCAATTTTTATAAATCCATCTTTTATTGCTCCTAAAATATACGTATATTTTTTTATTAAAAATAAAAGTAATCCCACTTTCATTACTTTTCCAAGCAACCACTTTAACCAATCTGTTTCTTCTAATCTGAAAACCATATTTGCAATATCTATAACTGTTAAAGTACATAGTAATGCTAATGAAGCATTAGTTAAATTCAAAGGTATATTTCTTAAATGTGATAAAAAGATTTCCAAAACATCATTTAATAACATTAATTACCACCCACTATTTTCTTTTAACTTCAATGAATTTACAGGTCTTTGATTTCCTTTTAATTCAGGACTTATACCTCTCATCGATTGGATATTTGAGTTTTCAATTGCTTCTTCTTGAATTTGTTTCAACATTACAGCATTTTGAGCTTTTAATCCTTCAGCCATTAATGTTCTTTGCTCTCCTAATATTTCAATTTGCATTCCTGCAAATTGAGAGGTAGCTTGTAATACTGCTTTTTGCCCTTCTGCCGAGTTAGCTGCACTCATTATTGTTCTAATTCTTTGAGAATCATTTGAAATTTTACTTACATCTCCAATTTCTAAAACTCTATATGCGTCAGTTATTGAATTTTTAGCTTCTCCTAATAATCTATTACTATACTCTAGTTGCTGATCAAAAGTATAATTATCAAAATCTTTAAAA
>NZ_JRJZ01000016.1:0-5803 GCF_000800875.1 Cetobacterium sp. ZWU0022 | reverse complement strand
TTGAGTAGCAAAAACAACTGAAGTATTTTTCTTTCTAAGAACTTTTAACCATTCTCTTATTTTTGCTTCAAATTTTGGATTATCGAAAAATAACCAACATTCATCAAGAGTAATTAATGTTGGCTTCCCATCCAACCTTTCTGTTTCAATTTTATGGAATAAATAATCTAAACATGGAGCTATCGCTTTTTTAGTTTGAGCTATCTTTTCCATTTCAAATACTTGAAAATTAGAATTTGATATTGTTTCTTTATCCCCATCAAAATATTTAGCATATTGTCCTTTTCCAAAATATGGTGCTAAGCCTTCTTTCAATGATAAATCTTGTCCACCAACAAAATTAGCAAAAGAGCTTAAAGTTCTAAAATTAGTTGGAGTAGTTGCAAGACTATTTAATGCTGTCCATATATATGATTTTTTTTGAGGATTTAATTCTACCCCTTCACTTTCTAATATATTTTCTATCCATTCTTGACACCATTCTCTTTCTTTAGGATCATCACATTTTGCTAAAGGCTGAAATCTTAAATTATCTTCTCCTAAATCATAAAAATTACCACCTATAGCTTTTGTTAATACTCTGCTAGAACCACCTTTATCAAAACTAAAAACTTGTGAATTTTTATATTTTTTAAATTGAACTGCCATGAAAGCTAGTAATACTGATTTTCCTGCTCCTGTCGGTCCGACAACTAAAGAATGTCCTACATCATTATAGTGAATATTGGCTCTAAAAGGTGTATTCCCACTTGTTTGAGAGTAAAACAAACTCGGTTCTTTCAAATGCTTATTAATTTCATCACCTGCCCATACTGCTGATATGGGTAATAATGTCGTTAAAACTTGTGTGTCCATTGGTGGTCGTCTTACATTTGAATATATATTTCCTGGTATTGATGACTGCCATGATTCTTCAGTATTTATAGTTTCTACTTCTGCTATAAACCCTAATGAATTTAATAAGTTTTTTACTTCTTTTAGTTCTTTAAATAATTGATTTTGATTTTTATTACTCAAAACAATACTTGCCGTATATTGACCTAATGCTGTTTCTTCTGCTTCAATCTTCCTTCTAACTTCTTTTAATTCATTTGCATTATTATACGCATTTATATTTATATTTTTTGTTTCTTCTTTTGTCATAATTTCTTTTATAACTTGCCATAAATCTTTTACTTTTCCATCCCAATTTCTTAGATAAGAGTTAATCTCTTTTAATGCTTCTAGTTTGTCATAAATCATGTATCTTGTTACAAATCTATACTCTAAGGGTAATCTATTAAGCCTGTCTAAAATAACTGACGTTGTAACATCAGGGAAGTTATAAATACTTACTGTTCCTATATATTTTTCTCCTAATTTTGGTTCTAATCCACCTATAAATTCACAATCACTTATAAACCCATCAAAGAGCATTTTATATTTTTGTTCTTCACTTAATTTTATTTTAAACTCTGTATCTGATATACAACTATGAAAATAATTTATTATTTCATCTGTATTTAAAGCTTTTAACTCTTTACATACAGTTCCTAAAACTAAATAAGCTGCATTTATAGTATCTTTGAAAATTTGTAAAGAATTGCTATATAAATCTAATCTTTGTTTATTCTCACTTTCTAAAAATAATTTGAAAAATTTTTCTGTTTTTTCAATTGGGATTTTATAAGTAAATGTTAAATAATATTCACTTTCATAATGTGTACCTGATTTAAAAAATTCTTCTCTTTCTGTTTCAACTATAAACGTTGGAATTTCTTTAATAAATTTTGCTCTATTATAATCTTCAGATTTTTTTCTTCTAGCTTCACAATGTATTGTCCAATTTCCACCTAATCTTTTTAAGAAATTATTTACAATCCCTAAATTTCTTTCTAATTCAGGAATTGTACAAGAATCTAAATCTTGACCTCTAAATTTAAAAACTGAACTTAAAGAATAATTTTTATTTATTATTATGTTTTCTTCTAAACAGTAAGCCCAGGGAAAAGCATATGCAATTCGCTCTGTTTCTTGATATTCTTTAAACATTTTTATCTCCTATTATGATCTGTATTTTTTTTTATTCTTCAAATATTTCATTAATACTTCAAACCATTGTGGATCTTTTTTTGTAGCCCATACTATAAATCCATGAAGTATTATTGATAACATTATAAAAAATATTATATAAAAAAATGTACCTGTTGCAAAAATCCCTACCATAGCTAGTACACCATTAAAAATTACTGGTTTCTTTGACCCTCCACCCATTGTCAAAGGAGTTGTTAAAGCCTTTGGGACTTTTTGTCTATAATCCATTAGACCACCTCATTTAATATATATTCTCCATTTTTATAGCCATCAACTGTTACAATTTGTGTAATTTTTCTCTGACCTTCAACTTTTGCTATTACTACAACTAAATCTACAGCTCTAGCAATAAGTTTAGATTGTGGATTCGCTGAAACTTCTTGAATATATTGCTCTAATTTTTCTAAACCTCCTAAACAATCATCAGCATGAATTGTAGATATTCCACCTGGGTGTCCACTATTCCATGCTTTTAATAAATCTAAAGCAGCTCCATCTCTTATTTCTCCCACTATGATTCTTTCAGGAGTTTTTCTCATTGTTATTTTAATTAAATCTCTTATGCTTGTATTTTTACAAGTTTTCATTCTAACTTTATTTTCTGTTTCACATTGTAATTCTTGTACATCTTCTATTAAAACAACTCTATTTTTATATTTTGCTATTTCTTTTAAAATAGCATTACATAGTGTAGTCTTTCCTGAAGATGTTCCACCAACTACTAATATATTTTTTCTATCTTTAACAGCTTCTTCAATTATATTTTTTTGACGTATTGTCATTACTTCGTTTTTTAAGTAATCATTAAGTGAAAAGACTCTAATAGCTTTTTTTCTAATATTAAAACTAACATTAGAAACAATTGGAGGAATTTCTATTTGAAATCTAAATCCTGTTCCTGGTAATTCTCCACCTAAATGTGGACAATCTTGATTTATCTCTGCTCCAATATGACTTGCTAGTAAATAAGCTACACTTAATGCTTTTTCATTATCTATAATTACTCCTGTATCTTTAGTCCCATCAAAAGTATCTATCCATAATTTCCCATCATCATTTAGCATAATTTCAATTACACTATCATCTGAAAAATATTTAACTACTTCTTGACCTAAAGAATAGTTTAAAAGCTGTATTAAAGAACTATTCATTTTTTATTTCCCCTTGATTTTCATTCTCTGCTTTAATTCCATTCAATTCTTTTATTTCTCTTATTCCATTTTCAACACAATCTACTAAAAGTTTCATGTTATCATCTTGCTTTAAAAGTTCAATTAATTTTTCATTCATAAATAATGGTTTTAAATTTTTATTCCAAATTTTTATAACTTCTTTATTAAATACTTTTAATTCATTCTCTTTAGCACCTTCCAGTTCTTCATAAATTCTAAGAACTTTAAATCTCGCTAATTCAATTCTAGTTAATTTTCCATTTTTTTGCTTTTCTCTTAATGTTTGTAACTCTATTCTTTCATCTTGTTTCATTCTTTTATCACCCATTTTTTAATTTTTTTAATTTTACTTTTCATAAATGCTTTTACTTTTTGTTTTATTTCATTTCTATAATTTCTTTTCTTAGTTTTATAAACAGATTGTCTATTTATATATTTTTCTTCAGCATACCATCTTACCTTTTTTCCATAAATTGGACTAAACCCTGTTACAAATATTAAACTATCTGCTTTAGGTAATTTACTAATCTCTGCTGAATATAATAACGGTCTTGACATAAGTGATTCAGAATAATTCCAATCTGAAAAATATTTCATTCCTTTATATGATAAATTCTTTACAACCACAGTTTTATTTCCAATTTTTTTCTCCAACATTTGTGGTGTATCAGTATCATTAGGTGCGTAATATATTTGAATATGGCAGTTATCTATTATCTTATTGTTCTTACCATAAATGCTATATAATTGATTTAATGATTGAGTTATCATAAATGCTTTTACTCCATAACCTGCACTAAAAGCTAAAGAAGTTTCAAAATCTTTCATTTTTCCAATTGCAGGGAACTCATCTATAAGCAATAATAATCTATGCTTATAAGGTTTCCCCTCTATCTTTATTTCTGCTGTTAATTTATTTATTATTTGCATGATTAGTATTCTTGCTAATACTTTTACTTTTTCTAAATCTTTTGGAGGTGTAACAAAGTAAAAACTTATTGGTTTTTCTCCATTCATTAAATCTGTTATTTGAATATCTGAAGAACTTGTATTTTCTCCAATTAATGGTGTATCGAAAATTTCTAAGTTTGTTTTTGCTGAAGATATTATACCCGATCTTTCTTTCTCTGCTCTTCCAAGCATATCTGCTCCCATTCTTGAAACTTTTGGGTGAACATATGGTCTTTCTTCGCCTTTTAAAGTGATTAAATCTTTTGTTATGTATTCAAATAAATTATCAGCCTTTGATTTATCCCATTCAAATTGCTTTTCTATATCTTCTGTAATATGGTCATTAAAAGCCATAGCTTTTAATTTTTCTTCTTCTGTTGTTGAAGGAGAAGTTAAAAATCTATATACATCCCTCAAACAAGCTATTTTCCCTTCATTTATCTTTGAATACATTACAAATATAATAACTGCCGTTAAAAAATTTACTGCTGTTGGACCGAAAAATGTATCTGATTCATTAACTGTTATCAATGCTTCTACAATTTCTCTAGCCTGGTTATATTCATAAACTGTACCTAATTGAATTTCAGCTAAAGGATTATATTTATTAGAGCTTAAATCTGTTGGTGCAAACCTTATAATCTTTTGTCCTATTTTCTCTCTATATTTTGATGTTAAAGCAAAGTTCTCATTTTTTATATCAAGAACAAACACAGACCCTTTCCAAGTTAAAAGAGTTGGAATAACAAGTCCTACTCCTTTACCTGATCTAGTCGGTGCCATAGCAATCATATGTTCTAATCCAAGACTTCTAAGCTCTCTACCATACGTATCTCTACCACATACCACACCATCTGAATATCTTTCTTCTTCATCTTCTATTTGATTGTATAATTCAACTGTTTCAGCTCTTTTAAATTCTTTTATTACATTTTCTTTTGTAGTAAGCAACCCCATGTCAGGATTATCAATTTCATCTTTTGTAGCCCAATCAGCCGAACCATGACTATCTAATTTCTTTTTGCTCTTATTTAGAATTGATAAAATTAGAACACTAAATATTAAAACTCCAAATAAAACTGAAGTTGCTGAATTATTAGCTACTGGTGCTGTTTCTCCATGTTGTTCACTCCATTTTATAAATAAAAATGGGTTATATAACTTTGCTTCAACTTGAAATAAAGTTTTAACTAACAATGGTTTTCCTAATCCTGGATGAAAGTTAGTCTTATATGCAAACATTTGTGTAGCTCCACTAAACGCAACTAATATCATTGTTATAAAAAATATAAAACTAATTTTCTTTTTTGTTTTTTTATTCATTCAAATACCTCTTTTATAATTCTATTAATTATAAAATCTATTTAATCTACTTCGACTACATTTACAGTAAATATATCTGAATCATTAGATAATTCATCTAATGATATTTCGCCACTTTTTAACATTTTTAAAAATTTTTCTTTAGCTTCTTCTGCTGTTTTAGCTTCAATAGTAGGCATATTTTGTATTGCCATATCTACCCACGCATCACAATTCCATTTTTTCATTTTTTATTCACTCCTTTTAAGATTTTTTTAGTCGTTTCCGACTAACTATCGCCTTCA
>NZ_JRJZ01000045.1:0-688 GCF_000800875.1 Cetobacterium sp. ZWU0022 | reverse complement strand
TTTATTATAAATCTATACCTTAAGGGAGGAGTCAATAAAAATTTTGGAGGTTCGAATGAAAAATGGTTATAAAATAGGAGAAGTTGCAAAAATGTTTAATATCTCCAATAAAACCTTGCTCCACTATGAACAAATAGAGCTTCTTAAGCCCTATTATATAGATGGAGAAAACGGATATAGATATTATTCATTTCTTCAAATGGCTGAACTTGCGTTTATCATAAGTCTTAAAAATTCAGGATTTACATTAAAAGAGATAAAAAAATATACCGAAAGTCAGACTGCTGAAGCAAGTATAAAGTTCTTAGACGAAAAGAGCAATGAGATTGATATAAAAATAAAAGAATTAGAAAAAACAAAAAAACTTTTATTGGAAAAGAAAAAAGAGTTTCAAGAGATTGAATATTTTTTAGATAAAGATCCATCAATAGGATTGGAAGGACCATTTTTCGGGATTATTAAAGAGGTTTCTTCACCTTATGGTGAAACTGAGATGATAAAAGCTTATAACGAAGTTTTAAAGTCTTTTGAAACTTTGGATTACAATAGTAAAAAATGTCTTGGAATAATAGATGGTAAAGCCTTGAAGACAGGAAAAACTTATAGAATGAAAAAAGTTGGGATACTTATTTCAGAGAACGAAAATGAAAAAAATAATTTACTTTTTAAAAGAAGAGAGTTCGCCACT
>NZ_JRJZ01000179.1:0-1667 GCF_000800875.1 Cetobacterium sp. ZWU0022 | reverse complement strand
GTCATAGATGGTCAGGAAAATCCTTAGCGTTGTTATTCCGCGTTTTCCTGACGGGACCCCATGGCTGTCAACCTAAGGGAAATATTTTTAAGCCATATATGGTATAATTTTTTAATTAATTCCAATAAAAGGCGGTACTCAAATCTATGGAGAAAAAATTAAAATACTTAGTTAAAAATTTAAAAAATGTTTTTAGTTTGAGTCAAATTAACGAAATTGCTAAAACTTCTAAATTTGTACAGAGACAAAGCGGTATAACAGCTAAAGACTTTTTAATATTCAATGCTTTCTATGGTGATAATATATGTGGTATTTCCTTATCTCAATTAGCCTCTAAGTATGACGCGTTATTCGATGTAGAGGTATCTAGACAAGCTCTTGATAAGCGATTTAATGATTATTCTGTTACGTTTATGAAAGAAATTTTTAACAACCTCATGTTTAGTCAGAATACTATTTTGAAAAATTTAAAAACCACTCTTAATTTGCATTTTAATCGTATAATAATAAATGATTCAACAGGATTTAATTTACCTAAAGAATTTGCGAATGAATTTGCTGGATCAGGTGGGTCTGCGTCTTCCTCTGCTATAAAAATTCAACTACAATATGAGCTTTTATCTGGAAGCTTTATGAGATTAGACATTTTTTCTGGTACAAATAGTGATGCCAATTATTTAGATATTATGGAAATCGATAAAGAACGCGGAGATCTAAAACTGGCTGATTTGGGATATCTCAAAGTTGATTATCTAAAAGCTTTAGATAAAAGTGGAGCTTCATTCATATCTAAAGTAAAAAGTAATACCGCTCTATATTTAAAAAATTTAAAACCAGAAAAACATAAGAATGGAAAAATAAAAAAAACTAGTAGATATAAAAAAATAGACATCTTAGAGCTATCGAAACCTTTGACAGAAGGTGAAACTATCGAGCTAAAAGATGTCTACATAGGCTCCAAGAAGGAGCTAAAAACCAGATTAATTATAACAAAATTAACTGAAGAAAACAAGAAAAAAAGAGAAGTTACACTTAAAGAAAATATTAGAAAAAAATGCCAAGTATTTAAGCAAAAAAGAATGGATTTTAATAGTGTAAATGCATACATAACTAATGTCAATGAGAATATTCTTAATAATTTACAAGTTCATGAATTATATACTTTAAGGTGGCAAATAGAGATTATGTTTAAAATTTGGAAATCAATATTTAAAATAAGTCAAGTTAAGAAAGTAAAAATAGAAAGATTTAAATGTTTTCTATACGGGCGATTAATCGCATTATTACTATCATCAGCAATAGCTTTTACAAGTAAAAATATTGTATTGATAACGGATGGGAAGGAACTTAGTGAATTTCAATCATTTGGTACGATATTTCAATATTTTCCAAGATTAGCTGGTGTTATTTTCAAAGAAAATATCTATATTTTGAATCTCCTCAAAAAAATAATATCTAATTTCAAAAAATTTTGTTTAAAAACAAATAAAAATATGAAAAAAATTCCTATAGATATTCTTAAAATTATTGAATTAAATTTATTTGAAATTGAAAGAATCGCTTCCTAAACAAATAGATTAATAAAAAATTAGAGCAGATAAGGCGTTGGTTCCCTATCTTTTTTTGACATACAAAATTTTAAAATATAACAATTAAATTTCAAAATA
>NZ_JRJZ01000117.1:0-112730 GCF_000800875.1 Cetobacterium sp. ZWU0022 | reverse complement strand
GGTAGAGCACACGACTTTTAATCGTGTTGTCACTGGTTCGAGCCCAGTATGACGCACCATTTTGGGGTGTCGCCAAGCGGTAAGGCAACGGACTTTGACTCCGTCATGCGTTGGTTCGAATCCAGCCACCCCAGCCATTGCCTAGATAGCTCAGTTGGCTAGAGCACCCGGTTCATACCCGGGCGGTCGAAGGTTCGAATCCTTTTCTAGGCACCATTTAAGAGTTTTAAGCACAGATTAATCTGTGCTTTTTTTTATTCTTAATAAGATTTAATTTTTTCATTGATTCTTTTTGTAATTTCAAAAGTATTTTTATTGCAGATTAGCTCTGATATAAGGCACACAGATTTTGCACCTCTAGATAAAACTTCTTCTAAATTATGTTCTTTTATTCCACCGATAACAGTATATGGAAGAGTGATATTTGCTTCGACTTCTTCTAGAAACTTAAGTGTTAGAGGGTTTCCAGCATCTTTTTTTGTATCAGTATGGAAAATAGGTCCAACTCCAATATAATCAGCTCCATTTTTAACGGCATCTTCAGCTTCTTGTAAATTATGAGTTGAAATTCCAATTATTTTATTTTTTCCTAGAACTTTTCTAACCTCTGAAATAGGAAGATCATCTTGACCAATATGAATTCCATCTGCATCTACAAGAAGGGCAATATCAAGGTGGTCGTTAACTATAAATATGGCGTTATATTTTTGTGTTAATTCTCTAAGCTCTTTAGCTTCTTTAAAAAGTTTTTTCATATCTCTACTTTTTTCTCTATACTGTATAATCTTCGCTCCACCTTGAAGTAGTTCCTCGCAATATGTTAAAAAATTCTTATTGTTAGCACATTCAGAGTCGGTAATAGCGTAGATACCTATAGGTAATTTAAATCTGTTCATAAAAACCTCCATATATTCTTTTTTTCATAATAATATTATACTAAAATCGAAAAAAATCAAATAAAATTTTCTTTTTAAATTAAAAATGATATAATAATTCCAGAAAAAATAGGAAGGGTATGATGATGAAACGAGAGGTATTTAAGTATTCAAAATTAATGTTAGGTCTTTTATTGTGTTCGTTAGGAGTTGTTACGATTCTAAATTCTAATTTGGGATTGTCACCATGGGATGTTTTAAATCAGGGGTTAAACAAAACAATTGGTATAACTTTAGGAGAAGCGAATCTATTAGTTGGAGCTGTTGTTGTTTTTGTAAGTATATTTTTAAAACAACCAATAGGTAGTGGTACGATTATAAACTTTTTATTGGTAGGAGTTTTTATAGATATGTACATGTATTTAGATGTAGTTCCAAAAGGAGATGTGTTAATCAAAAAGATAGCGATTTTAATTATTGGAATAATGATATTCAGTTATGGATGCTATGTCTATATATCGACTGGACTGGGTTGTGGTCCGAGAGATGGTTTAATGGTAGTTTTAACAAAAAAATCGAAATATCCATTATGGAAAATAAAAACGTGTATAGAGGTTGTTGTTCTTTCGATAGGGTATATTCTAGGTGGAAGTGTCGGAATAGGAACAATAGTATCTTCGATTTGTGTGGGACCATTGATTCAATATTTCTTTAAAATGAATAACCAAGATATAAAACTTTTAGAGCATAGAAGTGTTGTTAGAGAGTTTCAATTCTTAAAAGCAAAAGTTTTAAAATAAAAAAAAGGGCTGAATTGTCGTAAAGACATTTTAGCCCTTTAGTTTTATAATTGTTTATTTATCCAATTTAAGATATCATTGTAAACTTCATCTTTATTTATTTCATTTAAAATTTCATGTCTAGAATCTTTGTAGAGTTTAAGGGAAAGATTTTTAAATCCCAGTGATTTATAAAAATTGAAGAGTGATTTAACTCCTCTACCATATAAACCAATAGGGTCACTTTCTCCGGAAATAATAAGAATAGGAGTTTTTTTATTCACAAAATTAAAACTATTCTTTTCATACAACGTTGACAGAAAATTCAAAAAATTATAGTAAAATTTTGGGGTATAACTAAATCCACAACATGGATCTTTTAAAAAGGTATCGACTGTTTTTTTATCTCTACTAAGCCAAGAGGAACTATTTTTTTCAGAATCTTTAATTTTTGAGTTAGCTCCGAGAAAAATTATATCATTAAAAATTTTTTTAGGATTTTTTGTAAGTAAGGATATTGATTTGAAAATAATTTTCCCTAGAAAAGTTATTCCTTTTCTTTCAAAACAACTTCCCATAAAAATATAGTTAAAAGTTTTTTTAGAATAAACTTTCATATGTTTTTGTGCTATGAATGATCCCATACTATGACCTAAAATAAATATAGGAAGGGTAGGATGTAAACTTTTAATCTCCCTACTTATATTAACTTGATCGAAAACTAGTGTATCAAAAGAACCGGTAAAAAAACCAAGAGAATCATTCTCTCTAGCTTTTTCACCATGTCCTCTATGATCAGAAAGTACAACTATATAATTATTTTTGTTTAGAAATTCTGTAAACTTCAAATATCTTTTAGAGTGTTCGCTCATTCCATGAATTATTTGGATAATCCCGATAGCGGGAGCATTATTGTTATAGATTATTTGAATTTTAATCACTTCCTTTTTTAAAAATTATTTAAAAAGAGAGTATAAATAAGCTGAATAAACAGTTAAAAATAATAAACCGTGGATTCTATTTAATCTATATTTTCTCAAAACGAAAATAAATAGTAAAAGAGATGCAACAATATTTAAAATTAAATCAATAAAAGCGCCAGAACTAATATCAATAGGTGAGATTGTAGCAGAAACTCCTAAAATAAGGAATGTGTTAAATATATTAGATCCAACAACATTTCCAATAGCTATATCAGTGTTTTTCTTAAATGCTGCAATTACTGATGTTGCAAGCTCTGGAAGTGAAGTTCCTAAAGAGACAACAGTAATAGAGATTATTCTTTCTGAGATTCCGAAATTTCTAGCTAACTCAACAGCTGAATCAACTATAAATTTTCCACCAAAAACTAAAAGAACAAAACCTAAGATTGTTATGACAATAGCAATTGGTAGGGTGTAGTTTTTAACTTCCAATTCACTCTCTTCGTTGTTTGTAACAGTTAAATATGTATTGTATAAAAGAAATAGTATAAAACATCCAAGTAAAATTAAGCCATCAAACTTACTTAAAACTCCATTTTTAGATAGAACGTAAGTTAGAATCGAGGCAAAAAGTGCGATTGGAATTTCATATTTAACAGTGTTTCTAGCAACTGTTAAAGGATATATCAAAGCTGTTATCCCAAGAATAATAAGAACGTTTATGATATTGCTTCCAATAACATTTCCTAGGGTGATAGCGGATTTTCCATTCATTGCCGAGATAACATTTACAACAAGCTCTGGTGCGGATGTCCCGAATGCAACAATAGTTAAACCGATAACAATATTTGGGATGTTAAATTTTTTAGCGATTACAGAAGCTCCATCTACAAGAAAGTTTGCTCCGAAAACTAAAAATGTAACCCCCACAAGTAAAATAAGTAATGATAACATGAGTCCTCCTAAATTAAACTAAACTTTTAATCCATTTATATGAAGTTACACGAGGATATGACATCGCACATTTAACAATCTCTTCTAAACAGATTATGAAGTAAAGTGTTGTTATAGATAATCCAGGGATAAAGTGTATTGCAGCAAAAGCTAAAGGAATGCCTATAAACCAAATTCCGATCATTTCAACCGCGATTGCATAAACAACATCTCCTCCTCCTCTTAAAGTACCTATTACTTGTATAATAGCATAAAATCTTGCAGGAATAAAGAAGGCCATGGTTTTTAATACAACATTTACATTTTTAGCAGTTTCTGGAGTTATTTTAAATATCCCAACAATAGATGGAGAGATAAAATAGAAAACGAAACCTATAAAGATTCCAAGAAGGACCCCGAATTGAGATATTTTTCTAGAAAGATTATACGCTTCCTGTTTTTCACCGGCTCCAATTTTATTTCCAATGATAATTGCTGATGCAGCTCCAATACCTATTCCAAATATGTTGAACATATTATTTATTGTAATTGCTATTTGCATAGTAGCGGTTGCATTTACTCCAAGTTGAGCATATGCAATAGAGAATGTAGAGATTCCTAGAATCCACATGATATCGTTGAAGATAACAGGAGATGCTATCTTGAAAAATTCTTTAAATTTTTGTATTGAAAGATTTTTGTAACTGTTGAATTTTGTAGCGATTACATTATCAAATTTATATATTGCAAATAGAATAAATGCTAGCTCCATAGTTCTAGATATTGTAGTTCCAAGAGCAGCTCCTGTAACACCGAGTCTAGGCGCACCGAATTTTCCAAATATAAATAGATAGTTTAAAATTCCATTGAATATAATTCCAACAATACTTCCATACATAGGTAGTTTTGTTTGTGCAGTACTTCTAAGAGCCATTGAAAATGCTAATGTTATCGATGATAAAATATAACTTACTGCAACGGTTCTAAGATAACTGACACCAAGTTGTGTAACTACTGGATCCTTTAAGAAAATATGTATTATGTTTTCTGGAAATAGTATGGCGATACTTGCAAAAAATATAGATACAACAACGGAAATAAGAAGAGATAAATCTAAAAATTCATGAATTTTTTTAATATCCTTTTTTCCCCAAAGTTGTGACATAAAGATAGAGGCACCCATACCAACTCCAGCAACTGAGTAGAAGAAAATCATATAAAATTGATTGGATAATCCAACAGCAGCAATTTCGCTTTCTCCGAGTTTTCCAACCATGATGTTGTCTAATAAGTTTAATGATGCCGTAATCAAACTTTGTAAAATGATTGGAATGGCTAGAGCCATTAACATTTTGATAAAGCTTTTTTCAAATTTAAATTTTTGAATCATATAACACTCCTTTTGTAAATTAAAGAGCAGATGGGTTATAAGCTGCCCATCTGCTCTTTTTATTTGTAATTATTATTTTTTCTTTTTTGCTTTGGTTTTAATTTTTTTCTTTGGTTTTCTAACGCTTCTTTCATCTTTATATTCAACATAAGATTTGATATGTTTATATTTCTCTATTAAAAGAGGGTTTTTAGCTACTGAGAATCCAAATTGTCCAATAGGTTTTTTAGACATTGGGAAATACTCTCCGTGGCAATAGTTTATTAAGTTAGCCCATTCGAAGTGAATCTTTCCCTTTTCATCGATTATATTTTTATTTATATGAGATCCAACAACCTCAGCTAAAAATAAATCATGAGTTCCTAGAGGTATGATTTGTTTAACTTTACATTCAATGTTTATAGGAAAATCCTCGATATAGGGTGAATTTACATGATGTCCTGGCTTTGAAGTTAAACCAAGATGTTTTATTTTATCGACATCTCTACCAGATATAACTCCACAATAGTCGGTTTCTCTAACTTGGAAAGTATTTGGAAGATTAACGGTAAACTCCATAGTTTCTTTTATATATTCATATGATAATCTTTCAGGTCTAATTGAAATTGAAAGCATAGGTGGGTTTGTACAGATAGTACCAGTCCATGCAACGGTAAAAGCATTTTCTTTACCATCTTTATTTTTAGATGTAATAACTACAGCTGGAACAGGATTTAAAACTACACTTCCTTTAAATAGTTCTTTAGTCATTTTGATTCCTCTTTCTTTAAATGTTTTATCTTATCTTTTTATTATACATCAATAATTATTCGATGTCTAGTTTCTGAAAGTAAAAAAAAGCTTGTAAAATTAAAAGAAACATTATATTAATATAGAATACTAAAAATAAAAAAGAGGTGAAAAAATGAAAAGATTAAGATGTGATGTTGGATTTGCGGATAGTTTATTGTTTTTATTAGGGTGGACACTATTAGTTGTAATAACTTTTGGATTGGCTTCACCATTCTTTTTATTCTCACTAATAAAGTTTATGATTAATAAAACTGTAATAGTGGAAGAGTAATAGATAGTTAAAAGGAGTGAATGAAATGAAAAAGATATTAATTGTATCAATATTTTCAGTTTTAATTTTATCAGGTTGCTCTAATGTAGGTTCTAATACAATAGGCTCAACAACAGTTGGTGCAGGAGCGGGAGCATTGCTAGGGCAAGCTATCGGTGGAGATAGTAAGGCTACACTTTTAGGAGCCGGAATAGGTGCAGCGGCAGGAGCATTAGTTGGATCAGTTCAGGATCAAACTCAAACGATAAAAGATGTGAATCAGCAACCGTATTACCAGCAACAACCACAATATACTCAGCCACAATATAATAACCAATATAATAATCAGCAAAATACAAAACCGTATTATAGTCAACCGTATTAAAAGATTAAAGAGCCTTCAATTGAAGGCTCTTTTTGTTATAATCTCTAACACAAATGACTAAAGATAGGTTTAAATGCATTATTTTAGTTTTGTTTATAAACGATAAATTTTAAAAATGATTGACTTGTACATTATCATTATGTATAATTATGATAAATATGTATAGTATTAATGGTTCAAGAAGTTGATTAAAAGGAAAGATGAGTGAAAATCTCACACGGTCCCGCCACTGTAAGGAGGACGAAATTAGACTAAGCCACTGTAATTTTATGGGAAGGCCTAAGAGTAGGATGAATCTGAGTCAGGATATCTGCCATCAATATTTTAAGAAAATATAAAATCTGCGGTGAACAGATTTATATTTAGATTTGTTTACATTCAATTCTAATTATAAAAATTTTATTCACTTTCGCACTTTTATATTTCCGCTAAACTTCAATTAAAGTTAGGAGAAAGATATATGAAACATAAGAATATAATGGTTGTTGGGACATCTTCAGGAGCAGGGAAGAGCATAACAGTAACGGGCTTATGTAGAGCATTTTTTAAAGACGGACACGCGGTATTACCTTTTAAATCTCAAAACATGGCACTGAACTCTTATATAACAAAATCTGGGCATGAAATGGGAAGAGCTCAAGCTGTACAAGCTGTAGCTTGTGAAGTGGATGCTCACTATACTATGAATCCTATTTTACTAAAACCAACTGGCGATAGAAGAATTCAGGTTATTGTAAATGGAAAATCTATCGGAAACATGGGTGGATTAGAGTATGGAAGTTATAAAACAGAGTTAAAAAAAGATATAATGCTTGCATATGATTATATAAAAAATAACAGTGAAATATGTGTTGTTGAGGGAGCTGGTAGTCCTGTTGAATTAAATATAAAGCAAGATGATATAGTTAATATGGGGTTAGCTGAGATGATAGATGCGCCTGTTATTTTAGTTGCAGACATTGATAGAGGTGGAGTCTTTGCTTCAATTTATGGGACAATTTGCTTGATGGAACCAGATGAAAGAGCTAGAGTAAAAGGTGTGATTATAAATAAGTTTAGAGGAAATGTTGATATATTAAAACCAGGGTTAAGTAAAATCGAGGAGCTAACAGGAGTTCCAATCTTAGGAGTTATGCCATACTTTGAACTAGACATAGAGGATGAGGATGGTGTTACAGAGAAGTTTAATAAAATAAAAAATAAAAAAGGTGAGATAAATATTTCGGTTATAAAATTGAAACATATATCAAACTTTACAGATATAGATGCTCTTTCAATAAATGAGGATGTAAATATAAAATATATTACATCAGCTCATGAATTAGGAGATGAAGATTTAATAATAATTCCAGGGTCTAAAAATACCATAGATGATTTGAAAGATATAAAAGAGAAAGGGATCGCTCAAGAGATTATAAAGCTTTCTAGAAGAGGCATTCCTATTGTGGGGATATGCGGAGGGTTTCAAATTTTAGGAGAGAGAGTTTTAGATCCGTATGGTATTGAAGGAGATATAAAGGAGCTACCTGGGTTAGGTCTTTTAGATATAGAAACTGTCATGGAAAAGGAAAAAGTTACAACTCAATACTCCGGAGTATTAAATGGTAACAGTGGTTTATTAGAAGGTATGGGAAGTATTTTTGTAAAGGGATATGAGATTCATCAAGGAGTTACATCTGGAAAAGAGATTTCGTGTACAGAGGATAATAGATTGATTGCAACAGTAAATGAAAATATATTTGGAACTTATCTACATGGAATTTTTGATAATACTGAGTTTTCTGATTTTATTTTAAATAAAATTAGAGAGAAGAAAGGTCTTGAAAAAAAAGAGTCTGAGATGGATTTTGATGAATATAGACTTCGTGAACTAGATAAATTAGAAGAAATATTTAGAGAGAATATAGACATGAAAGCTATTTATAAGATTTTGGAGGGCGAGGTATGAGCTTCACATTAAAATTTTTAATAGCGTATGTTTTAGATTTGATGTTTGGAGATCCGTATTGGTTTCCACATCCAGTTAGATTGATAGGTAACTATATAAATATAATAGAAAAAAATATCTATAAATTTAAAAATAAAAAATTTTGGGGAGCTATTATGGCTATAGTTGTTATAATTACAACGGCAATAGCTTCTTATTATATAGCTAAAAGCTCAGAATACTTAGAAATTTTCTTTCTTTATACAACTTTAGCAACAAAAAGTTTAGGAGCTGAAGGTATAAAAGTTTATAAAATTTTAAAAAGTGGCGATTTAGAAAGAGCTCAAAAAGAGCTATCATATCTTGTAAGTAGAGATACAGGCGAAATGGATGAGGTTCAAGTTGTGAGAAGTACAATGGAAACTATAGCTGAGAACTCTGTGGATGGGATAATAGCACCGATGTTTTATGCTTTTTTGGGAAGTTTAGTAATGATTGATGGAGTCTCTTTAGCATTACCTTTAGCTATGGGATATAAAGCTATAAATACTTTAGATTCTATGGTTGGATATAAAAATGAAAAGTATATTGATTTTGGAATGGCATCTGCAAAAATAGATGATCTCTTTAATCTTATACCAGCTAGATTATCAGGAGCTTTAATTATTCCAATAGCAACTTTTCTTTTGGGAATGGGAATGAAAAAACCTTTAAAGATATTTTTTAGAGATAGAAAAAATCATTCGAGTCCAAATTCTGGCCATCCAGAAGCAAGCTTTGCAGGAGCTATTGGGGTTCAGTTTGGAGGAAAGACTAGATATTTTGGAAAGCTTTATGAGAAGCCAACAATAGGAGATAAAATAAAAGAGTTTGAAAAAGAGGATATAAAAAAATGTTATAAAATTATGTTTATGACATCTTTGGTGGGAGTTGTTTTATTTAGTAGTTTAATACAATTAGTATAAAGATGGGATGTGAGAACATGGATTTACATGGTGGGAATATTTATAGATTGAAAAGAGAGGATGGAGTAGAGGTATTAGATTATAGTTCTAATATAAATCCTTTAGGGGTTCCGGAGAGCTTTAAGAAAGCAGTTATAGAAAATTTCGAAGCTTTGGAGAAGTATCCGGATATAGATTATGTAGAGTTGAGACAATCTATAGCAAACTATAATAGTTGCTCAATAGACAATGTTGTTGTTGGAAATGGAGCCACAGAAGTTTTATTTTTATATATGAAAGCTGTAAAAGCTAAAAAAGTGCTTATAATAGCTCCAACTTTTGCAGAGTATGAAAGAGCAGCAAAAGCAGCAGGAAGAGATGTAAAATTTTTCCCACTGAGTAAAGATTTTTCATTGAATGAGAATCTACTAATGGATTTTATAACTGATGAAGATGTGGTTGTAATGTGTAATCCAAATAATCCAACAG
The DNA here is from genome assembly GCF_000800875.1 of Cetobacterium sp. ZWU0022. NCBI lineage: Bacteria > Fusobacteriati > Fusobacteriota > Fusobacteriia > Fusobacteriales > Fusobacteriaceae > Cetobacterium > Cetobacterium sp. ZWU0022. Next base: position 103,043 of record NZ_JRJZ01000117.1, on the reverse strand, counting down.
GAAAATTCCAAGATTTAGATAAAATAAAGAGGATAGCTAATTTTTTAGAAAGAAAAAATAAAAAATTATTTGTAGATGAAGCGTTTATAGAATTTGTGGACGGGTGGAAAGATAAAACTTCTTTTTTATTAAAGCATAAAAATATTTTTATATTAAGAGCTCTTACTAAATTTTTTGCTCTTCCAGGGGTTAGATTAGGTTATGGTTTAACTTTTGATGAAGCTATTTTAGAAGAGATAAGAAATATAAGAGAACCTTGGAGTGTAAATGGAGTAGCAGAGATTGCAGGAAAAACCATGTTATTAGATAATCTATACATTCACGAGACAGAGGCTTGGATAAAAAAAGAGAAGATTCAATTTTATGAGGAACTAAAAGCTTTAAAAGGAATTGAAGTTACACCAACAGAGACGAATTTTATCTTAGTTAAGTTGTTAAATGATGATGCTAAAAGTTTCAGAAAGAAGATGATAGAGAATGGTGTGCTTGTTCGTGATGCATCTAACTTTATGTTTTTAGATGAAAGCTATATCAGGCTTGCCATAAAAGATAGAAAGAAAAATGAAAAGGTATTAGAAGCTTTAAAGAAGGTGCTTGGAGAATGAAAGGATTCGTTTTAGCTGGAACAAGAAGTGGGATAGGAAAGACAACAGTTTCTATGGCTCTTATGTCAGCTTTTTCAGATGTTTCACCATTTAAAGTTGGTCCTGATTATATCGATCCAAGTTTTCATAAGTTTATAACCGGAAATAACAGTTATAATTTAGATCTTTTTTTGATGGGAGAAGAGGGAGTAAAATATAGTTTTTTAAAACATAGAAAAGAAATATCTATTGTTGAGGGTGTGATGGGGCTTTATGATGGGCTTGGAAATTCTTTGGATAACTATAGTACTGCACATCTTTCAAGGGTTTTAAATCTTCCTGTAATATTGGTGGTTGATGCGATAGGTAAAAGTACTAGTATCGCAGCAGAGGTATTGGGATATAAAATGTTGGATCCAAGAGTCAATATTGCTGGAGTTATAATAAATAGAGTTAGCAGTGAAAAATTGTATTTTATGTTGAAAGAGGCAATTGAAAGTTACACAGACATTCCTTGTATAGGATATTTAAAAAAAGATGAAAATCTAGGAATTAGCAGTAGACATTTGGGATTACTTCAAGCTGATGAGGTCCAAGATTTAAATGAAAAAAAAGAGTTGTTAAAATCGGAGATCAGAAAAACCGTAGATTTTGAAAAACTCGAAAAACTTATTGGAATAGAAACGGATTTTGAATTTGAAGATATTTTTAAAAAGTTTGAAAACAGATTCTCAGAAATAAAAATTGGAGTAGCAAAGGACAAAGCTTTTTCATTTTATTACGAGGATAATTTAGAACTTTTAAAAAGAATGGGAGCTGAACTCGTAGACTTTTCACCGATAGAGGATGAAAAAATTCCAGAAGTTGATTTTTTATATTTTGGTGGAGGTTATCCAGAAAATTATTTAGAAAAATTATCATCTAACGAATCGTTTAAAATCTCTTTGAAAGAGTTTCATAAAAATGGAGGATATATATACGGAGAGTGCGGTGGATTTATGTACCTGAGTAAGGGTATAAAAACTTTAGACGAAAAATTTTATCCGTTAGCTGAATTGATAGATTGTAGTACGAAGATGACCGGTAGATTATTTATAAGTCGATTTGGATATGTAGATGTTGAATATAAAGATTTAAAAGGGAAAGCTCATGAGTTTCATTACTCAACAATTGATGAAGTTGGACAGTGTGAAAGAGAATTTAAGTTAAAGAAGTTAGATGGAAGAGAGTGGTTATGTGGATATAGAAATAAAAATTTAATCGCAGGATATCCTCATCTTCACTTTTTTAAAAATATGGAGATATTAATTGAAATTTTAGAAGGAGCAAAAAAATGTCGTATATAAAAAAACCACAAGATATAGAGATTAGAAGTTTTGAGATAATAGAGGAGGAGTTAGGGAAAAAGGCTGAAGAGTTTTCAGCACAGCATCTTCCTGTAGTAAAAAGAGTAATTCATACAACTGCAGATTTTGAATATGCAGATTTGATAGAGTTTTCTGAGGATGCAGTAGAATCTTGTTTAGAAGCTTTGAAAAAAGGTGGAAAAATATATTGTGATACAAATATGATTGTAAATGGACTTAGCAAAATTACATTAGATAAATTCAATTACTCTGCATATTCATTAGTAGCAGATAAAGATGTTGCAGCAGAGGCTAAAGATAGAGGAGTAACAAGATCAATTGTAGGAATAGAGCATGCTGCAAAGGATCCAAATACAAATATATATCTGATTGGAAATGCACCTACAGCATTGTTTAGATTAAAAGAACTTATAGATTCAGGAGAGGTTGAAAAACCAGCGCTGATTGTAGGAGTTCCAGTAGGGTTTGTAGGAGCAGCTGAATCAAAAGAGATTTTACCAGGAAGTGGAATTCCGTATATAATCGTAAAAGGAAGAAAGGGAGGAAGTCCAGTAGCTGTATCAATTCTTCATGGTATTTTATACCAGTTATATAAGAGAGAAGGATTTTAATGAATAATGACTTACGATCTGGATATACGACAGGAACATGTGCTACAGTAGCTGCTTTAGCCGCTTTAGATTTACTTCTAAAAAGTGAGATAGAAAATAACTGTATATTTACAACTTTGAATGGAACAACGATAGATATTCCTATAAAAGCTAAGAAAAGAGTTGGAGATTGGGCAAGAGGTGTTGTAATTAAAGATGCTGGTGATGATCCTGATGTAACAAACGGAATAGAGATTTGTGCTAAAGTAAAAGTTGTAGATGAGTTACCAGATATTAAAAAAGCTCACAAATTCAATAATATACTTTTGGTCGGAGGAAGAGGTGTTGGAGTTGTAACTAAAAAAGGTTTAAAAGTTGAACCAGGTAAGTCAGCAATAAATCCAGGTCCTCAAGAGATGATAATAAAAGCATTAGCAGAACTTTTAGAAAGTTGCGAGATGAATCATCTAAAGTTACTAGTTTATATCTATGTTCCAAAAGGTCGTGAAAAAGCTTTGAAAACTTTTAATGGAAAGTTAGGAATTTTAGGTGGAATATCTATTTTAGGTTCCACAGGGATTGTTAAGCCGATGAGTGAAGAAGCACTACAAAATTCGATGTTTGCAGAGCTTAAAGTTTTAAAAGAAAATAGTGATAGAGATTGGGTACTATTTTTATTTGGAAATCATGGAAAACAGTTTTGTATAGATAATAATATAGATATTGGACAAAGCGTTGTTACGAGCAATTTTATAGGATTTATGATAGATAGTGCTGTAAAACTAGGATTCAAGAGAGTTATGCTTATAGGGCATATAGGAAAAGCTATAAAAGTAGCTGGTGGAATATTTAATACTCATAGTAGAGTAGCAGATGCACGTCTAGAGGTAATAGCTGCAAATGCTGTTTTGATAGATGAACCAAGAGAAAATATATTGAAAGTTTTAGAGTCGAATACAGCTGAAGAGGCTTGTGAGTATATCTCTGAAAAAGAGAGATTATTTAATCTTATTGCTAATAAGGTTTCTAAGAGATCTTCAGAATTCTCTAGAGAGACTTTAAAATTTGAATCAGTATTGTTTAATTATAAAGGGGATATTTTAGGTTCGAGTGACGGATTTTATAAGATGGTAGAGGAGTTAAAAAGTGAATAAAAAATTATCAGTTTTAGGTCTTGGGCCAGGGAACTTAGATTACTTAACAAGAGCTGGATTTAAGTTGATTGCAGAATCAGAGATAGTTATTGGTGGTGAGAGACAGTTAGAAGAGATAGATGAACTTTTAACAAATCAAGATAGATATGTTATGAAAAAGCTGGATTCTATGAAAAAGTTTGTTTCTGAAAACTTAAATAAAAATATAGTTTTTATAGTTTCAGGGGATACAGGATACTATAGTTTACTTACATATTTGAAGAAAAGTTTTCCAACAGAAAGCTTTAATGTAATTCCAGGAATATCATCGTTTCAATATCTTTTTTCAAAGTTAGAGATGACTTGGGAGCACTATCGATTATTAAGTGTCCATGGCAGAGAGAATGATTACGTAAAAGCTTTGTATGAAAGTAAAGATGGAGTTGTGCTATTGACTGATGAGAGTAATAATCCAATAGAGATAAGCCGTAATTTAGTTCAAACTGGATTTGATAATATAGAAGTGATAGTAGGAGAGAGGCTATCATATTCAGATGAAAAAATAAGTAGATTTTTAGCACAAGAGTATGAACAAAATATTAGAAAATATGAGATGAATGTTACAATTTTAAGAAAGGTATGATGAGCATGGGACATATTTATGACAAAGAGTTTATTCAGAGAGAGTTACCTATGACAAAGCAAGAGATTAGAGCAATCTCTATAGCAAAGTTACAATTGAAAGATGATTCTATTTTGATAGATGTTGGAGCTGGAACAGGGACAATTGGTATAGAAGCAGCAACATACTTGAGAAATGGAAAAGTTTTTGCAATTGAAAAAGAGGAAAAAGGGATAGAAACTCTGAAAGAAAATATTCAAAAGTTCAGATTAGATAATATAGAAGTTTTAGTAGGAAGGGCTCCCGAAGTGATTCCAACTATTGAATACGATAGAATGTTTATCGGCGGTTCAACAGGATCGATGAAGAGTATATTGGAGCATTTTTTAAAGTATTCTAAAAGTGATGCAAGAATAGTTATAAATGCAATAACTTTAGAAACTTTAGCGGATGCTACAAAACTATTGAAAGAGTTAAATTTTAAAAATATAGAGGTTGTAAATGTTGTTGTATCGAGAGGGAAAAATATAGGACCATACACGATGATGTATGGTGAGAATCCAATATATATAATAACAGCAAACAAGGAGGAAACAGAGTAATGTCAACAGCAAGATTTTATGGAATTGGAGTAGGAGTAGGAGATCCGGAAATGATAACTTTAAAAGCTATCAGAGCATTTAAGGAGTTAGATGTGGTGGTGTTGCCTGAAGCTAAAAAGGCTGAAGGAAGTACAGCTTATGAGATAGCAAAGGAATATCTGAAAGATGGAGCAGAAACTATGTTTGTTGAGTTTCCTATGTTGAAAAGTGTAGAGGCGAGAAAAGAGTTTAGAAAAAAGAATGCCGATATGATTTTAGAGCATTTAAAAGCTGGAAAAAAAGTTGGGTTTTTAACAATTGGAGATCCGATGACATACAGTACATATGTTTATATTTTAGAATATTTAGATGGAGAGATTCCGGTGGAAACAATTCCAGGAATATCGTCATTCTCAGATATGTCTTCAAGATTTAATCTACCTTTAGTTATGGGAGAGGAATCATTAAAAGTTATATCTTTAAATGCTGAAACAGATGTGATTCATGAGATCAACTCAGCTGATAATATTGTATTTATGAAAGTTTCAAGAAACTTCGATAAATTGAGAGCTGGATTAGAGGCTACAGGAAATTTAGAAAATGTAATTATGGTTTCAAATTGTGGAAAAGAAACTCAGGCTATAAATTTTGATTTAATGAAATTAGAAGAGGCTGACATTCCTTATTTCACAACATTAATACTTAAAAAGGGCGGTATCAATCAATGGAAAAAGTTTATTTCATAGGAGCGGGACCAGGGGATCCTGAGTTAATAACTGTAAAAGGGCAAAGATTAGTTAAAGAAGCAGATGTAATTATATATGCGGGATCATTAGTACCAAGACAAGTTATAGAGTGCCATAAAGAGGGAGCCGAGATTCACAACTCAGCTTCAATGACTTTAGAAGAAGTTATAGATGTTACAGTAAAAGCTGTGAAGGCTGGAAAAAAAGTAGCTAGGGTTCACACAGGAGACCCTGCAATTTTTGGTGCTCATAGAGAACAGATGGATATGTTAGATGAGCACGGAATAGAGTATGAAGTAATTCCAGGGGTAAGTTCGTTTTTAGCTTCTGCAGCAGCAGTGAAAAAAGAGTTCACACTTCCTAGCATCTCTCAGACTGTGATATGTACAAGATTAGAGGGAAGAACTCCAGTTCCTGAAAAAGAAAGTTTAGAATCTTTAGCGTCGCACAGAGCATCAATGGCAATATTCTTGTCTGTTCATATGATAGGTGATGTAGTAAAAAGATTAGCAGTACACTATCCGATGACTACTCCTATAGCAGTAGTTCAAAGAGCAACTTGGGAGGATCAAAAGGTTGTATTAGGAACTTTAGAAACTATAGAAGAGAAAGTAAAAGAGGCGAATATAACTAAGACAGCTCAGATTTTAGTTGGAGATTTCTTGGGAGATAAATACGAAAAGTCTCTTCTTTATGATAAGCATTTTACACATGAGTTTAGAAAAGGGATAGAAAAGTAATGAGAATAGCTATTTGGACTGTGACAAGAGGAGCGGTTAAATCAGCTTTAAAAATAAAAGAAAAAAATCCAGAAGCTGATGTATATTCTTTAAAAAAATTCAATGTTGAAAATAGTTTAGGAATGGATGATTTTACAGCGACTTTAAATAGTAACTTTAAAAATTATGATATTCATATATTTATAATGGCGACGGGAATAGTTGTAAGAAAGATAGCGGATTTAATAGAATCAAAAGATATTGATCCTGCAGTTTTAGTTGTAGATGAAGGAATGAGATTTGTAATATCGTTATTATCAGGACATCTTGGAGGAGCAAATAATTTTGCAGAAGTTTTAAATAAGCAGCTTCAATTGGTTCCCATTATAACGACAAGTTCAGATGTCACAGGTAAAATAGCAGTGGATACTCTTTCTCAAAAGTTAGATTCGGATTTAAAATCTTTGGAAGATGCAAAAAAAGTAACAGCTTTGATTGTAGATGGTAAAAATGTTGAACTCAAACTTCCTAAAAATATATCAGACGAAAATCCAGAGGGAATCATTGTGGTTTCAAACAGAGAGAAAATAGAGATGGTTCAAATGTATCCTAGAAACTTAGTGATTGGATTGGGTTGTAGAAGAGGTATATTAAAAGACCAGATTTATGAATTTTTAATGGAGATTTTAAAAAAACACAATCTTTCATATAAAAGTATAAAGCATTTTGCGACTGTAGATTTAAAAGCGGATGAAGTCGGTTTGATTGAACTGGCAAAAGAGTTAGACAGAGAGTTGAAAATAATTGGTAGAGATGAGATATTAAAAATAGAGGATATGTTTGATGGCTCAGATTTTGTAAAAAAAGAGATAGGTGTTAGAGCGGTTTCAGAACCGTGTGCATATCTATCATCAAAAAAAGATGGAAAATTTGTAGAGATGAAGGCAAAAAAAGATGGAATGACAATTTCTATTTACGAGGAGAGATTTATATATGAAAAAAGGTAAGATATATGTAGTTGGAATAGGTCCAGGAAATATGGAGGATATAACAATAAGAGCGTATAGAACTCTTAAAGAGGTAGATGTAATAGCTGGATATATCACATATGTGGATTTAGTAAGAGATGAATTTTCTGATAAAGAGTTTTATGTATCAGGAATGAAAAAAGAGGTTGCTAGATGTGAGGGAGTTTTAGAAATAGCTAAATCTGGAAAAGATGTAGCTCTTATAAGTAGTGGAGATGCTGGAATATATGGAATGGCTGGAATAATGATTGAGGTTGCTCAAAAAGAGGGGTTCGAAGTTGAAATAGTTCCAGGAGTGACATCTTCAGTAGCTGGAGCAGCTATAGTTGGAGCACCGCTTATGCATGACCATGCAACAATAAGTTTAAGTGATCTTTTAACTGATTGGGATGTAATTACAAAAAGAGTAGATGCAGCTGCATCAGGTGATTTTATAATCTCTCTTTATAATCCAAAAAGTAAGGGAAGAACAACTCAGATAGTTGAAGCAAGAGAGATAATGTTAAAGCACAAAAAGCCAGAAACACCGGTGGCTTTATTAAGACATGTTGGAAGAGAAGATGAAAACTATACATTGACAAATCTAGATGAGTTTTTAAATCATGAAATAGATATGTTTACTGTTGTGATAATAGGAAACTCGAAAACATATATATCTAACGGTAGAATGATAACACCAAGAGGATATCATATATGATTTGGGTAATAGGTGGAACAAAGGACTCTAGAGATTTTATAGAGTCCTTTCCTTTTAAAGAGAAACTAATAGTAACAACAGCAACAGAGTACGGTGGAAAACTTTTAGAAGGTGTTAAGGATATAAAAGTATTTTGCAAAAGAATGGATTCTATAGAGATGGGGATATTTATAGATGAGAATATGATAGAAAAAATAGTAGATTTATCTCATCCTTATGCTGAAGAGGTATCTAGAAATGCTATTGCTATTTCAGAGGGGAAAAAAATAGAGTATATAAGATTTGAAAGAGAAAATTTAATATCAGAAGAAGGTGTTTTAGAATTTTCAGAAATTGAAAGCTTGATGAAATACTTAGAAAATCTTTCTGGAAAAATTTTAATCACATTAGGAAGTAATAATTTACATAGATTTCAAAATATAAAAAATAAAAATAATATTTTCTTCAGAATACTTCCAAAGTGGGAGATGGTAAAAAAAGCTGAAGATTTTGGAATACTTCCCAAAAATATAATTGCTATGCAGGGACCATTTTCTAAAGAATTAAATCTTGCAATGATGAGGCAACTTGATATAAAATATATGGTAAGTAAAAAGGGTGGAGATACAGGTGGAGAAAGAGAAAAAATAGAAAGTGCAAAAGAGATTGGGGTAGAAACTATTTTACTATCTAGGCCAAATGTGGATTATCCAATAGTTTTTTCAGATTTGAATAAACTTATACAATATATTATATAAATGAAAAGGGGGAGTTTTTATGGTATTTATAGGAATATTTGGAGTAAAAAGTTCAGAAGAAAAATTAAGAGATGTTGATTTTGAGTGTACAGGATGTTTATCAAAAAAGATGGAGTTATTTGCTTTCAGAAAAGTGTTTGAATTCTTTTTCTTGCCTGTGATAACTTTGAAAAAAAGTCATATTATAGCTTGTAAATCTTGTGAAAGCAGTTATAAACTAAAAGAGAATAAAATGGAAGAAATTCTTCTTAAAGGTAAAGTTAAGTATGAAGATGTAGAGGAAATAATAAAAGAGTATTAAAAAAAGATTAAGTGACAGTTTACTAAACATTTAAAATAAGAATACAATGCATATATAGTATATATAATTGTAACATTAAATATTTATATAATGAGATTGACATTTTAGATCAAAAACTGTATATTTAGATTATATGAAATATGTGGAGGCAGATTTAAAATGAATAAAAAAATTGTATATATTGTAGTGGGATTGTTATTAGCAATTAATATATATGCAAAAGGTTTAAAAAAAGAGAATGGTTATTATTCAACTTTGGAAAATTCTGTGATTAGTAAAACTACAGAGATATTTAACTATGGAAATCAGATATCAACTGTAAAAGCTATTAGTGAGAAAAATCTTACAGATGTAAGTGAACAAAATGTAAATTTTGTTATAAATAAAATGAGATAAACGTTTTTAGATGATGTGGAATAAAAGAAAAGGAGGCTAAGTAGACATAGCCTCCTTTTTCTATGATTTTAATTTTTTAATTCTTTTAAAACTTTAATAAATTTTGTAACCTCTGTTTCTAGAGTGGCCCAAGAAGTAACTAATCTGATAGCTGAGTTATTTTCATCAATTTTTGTCCATCTATAGAAAGAGTAATCTTGCTCAAGTTTTTCGATAATTTTATTTGGAAGAATTGGGAATAACTGATTAGTAGGGGAATTAATTAAGAAATTAAATCCTAAATCTTTGATTCCGTTATGTAAAATTTCTGCCATTATATTTGCGTGAGTAGAAACTTCAAGATAAAGATCATTTTTGAAAAGCTCAGAGAATTGGATTCCAAGAGCTCTTCCTTTAGCTAAAAGTCCACCTTTTTGTTTTATATTAAATCTAAAATTACTTTTTAATAAATTGCTTGAAATGATTAATGCTTCTCCGAATAAGGCTCCATGTTTTGTTCCACCAATATAAAAAGAATCTAAAAGAGTAGCAAAATCTAAAAGAGTTAAATCGTTCTCTTTAGCAACTAGAGCTGATCCTAATCTAGCTCCATCCATATAAAATAGTAAATCATTTTCTCTACAGAATTGACTTAGTTCTTCTAATTCATTTTTTTGATAAATAGTACCAATCTCTGTAGGGTTTGAAATATAAACCAACTTAGGTTTAACTGCATGTTCACTAGAGTGAGCTTCAATAACCGGTTTGATATCCTCAACTCTTAATTTACCATCATTTACATTTACTGCAATAACTTTATGTCCAGTTGCTTCAATTGCACCAGTTTCATTTACAAAAATATGCCCAGTATTAGCAGAAATAACGGCTTCGTAAGGTCTTAAAAAGGCGGATATGGCAATCAGATTTGTTTGAGTACCACCAACAAGAAGATGAATATCAATATCCTCTTTATTAATTTTATTTTTTAAAATATGGATAGCTTCGTTAGTGAATTCATCTTCACCATATCCAGCTTGTTGAATTAGATTTGTTTCAATTAAGGTTCTTAATATATTAGGATGAACTCCCTCACTATAATCATTTTTAAAGCTGTACATTTGATCCTCCTTCATATTTAAATTTATTTATTGTGTTTATTTTAAATATAAAAGCTGTAAATGTCAAAGTGTTTTTAGAACATTTTATCTTTCAGGTTTATAGTTAATAGGTGAACTTCTAAAAAAACCGTTTATTTTTCGAACTTCAATCTCTATTCCTAAAAGTTCTTGAGCTATATGAGTCATATTTCTTAAAATGTTTGGTTCATAAATTTCAGAAACTTCTATTCCATTTTTTTTCTTTAAATCGACATAATTTTCCCAAAGGTGTTTTTTGATATTCTCTAATTCTGCTGGTTTTCTCAGTAGATTCAAAATTTCTAAAGTAATTTTTTCATAAGTTTCAGGAGATGCTTCTTCTTCTGATTTTAGAATCTCTCTTACTTCATCTCTTATATGAGTTCCTTCCTCTTCGTGTAATTCATAAAGAACATATTTTACTTTGTCCCAGATATCTTTTAAGATCTCTTTCGAATTTACGGTTTGCTCTTTTATCCAAACGAAAGCAACTAATCTTCTTTTCCAATCCCACCAACGAACAGGACTTTGTAAATCAATAGAGCTGATTAAAAAAACATTTTTTTGGAGTAGAAGAGCACCAAAAACTCCCGGAGGATTTCCAAGGCGTTGATTTTTTAAACTAGTTCTATAAACTCCACAAGAGGGACTTCCCTCCATAAAGATATAAGCGTCTATCTCAGCTCGCTCAAGAGTTTCAAGACAAGCTAAAGCTCCCTTTTTAATCATCTCGTTTCTATTTTGTCCCTCTTTATTTTTAATATTTGCACGACCTTCCCAGAAATCAAAACCATTTCCACCAGAAAGTTTAATACTCGGTCTAGGAACTCCCATACCACTCATGACCTCAGGACAAACAGGAGTCCAAATAAATTGTCCACGATCTCTTCCAAGATATTGAGTTAAATCTATTCCTTTTCCGTTATATCTAACTTTTGAACCGAATTGGCAGGCTGCAATGCCAAGCTTCAATTTTCTTTTTAAAAGATTCTCCATAAATTTCCCTCCATTTAAATTTGACAAACTTCTATGTAAAGATTATACTCAGATTAAGAATTAATTCTTTTATATTTAATATTTAAAACTTACTTTAAAGTAAGTAACTTACAAAAATGTGTCTACTTGCAAAAAATTAAAAAAGTGAGTACACTTAAAAATATTTGAAAAAAATATAAGTGAGGGAGGATTAAATGTATAAATTAAATAATGGAGTTCTAATTCCAAATGTTGGATTTGGAACTTGGCAAATGAAAGATAAAGAGCAATGTAAAAATGCAGTTAGAGTGGCCTTAGAAACAGGGTATAGACATATTGATACAGCTGCTATCTATGGAAACGAAGATGCCGTAGGAGAAGGAATAGCTGAATTTTTAAAAAATAGTGAAACAAAAAGAGAGGATCTATTCATAGTTACAAAAGTTTGGAATACAGATCAAGGATACGAAACAACTTTAAAGGCTTTTGAAATATCTTTGGAGAAATTAAAATTAGATTATATAGATATGTATTTAGTTCATTGGCCTCAGCCTAAGAGTTTAGATAGAACATGGGAAACTTGGAGAGCTTTAGAAGAGCTTTATAAATTAGGAAAAGTAAAAGCAATAGGTGTTTGTAATATGAAAGAACATCATTTAAAGTATATAATGGAAAACTTTGAAATAGTTCCAGTTGTGAATCAAATTGAATTACATCCTCATTTACAACAAGTAGAATTAAAAAAATTCTGTGATGAAAATGGAATTTTAGTTGAAGCTTGGAGCCCTTTAATGCAGGGAGCTTTAGACCATGAAGGATTAAAGAGAGTAGCTCAAAAGAATGGAAGAACAGTAGCTCAAGTAGTTCTTAAGTGGCACTTACAAAATGGATTGTTACCACTACCTAAATCAGTAACACCATCTAGAATTAAGGAAAATTTTGAACTTAATTTTGAATTAGATAAAGATGATATGGATTATATAAACTCTTTAAATAAAGAGGAAAGATTAGGTCCGGATCCAGATGAAATAACATTCTAAATTATAAAAAATAAGGTCGTGCATTGCACGACCTTAGATTTTTTTTACAAACTCAGACTTTAATTTCATAGCTCCAATACCATCAATTCTACAATCGATATTGTGATCCCCTTCAACTAATCTGATATTTTTTACTTTAGTTCCAATTTTAACAACTGATGAACTTCCTTTAATTTTTAAATCTTTAATAACAGAAACTGTATCTCCATCAACTAGAAGAGTTCCGTTAGCATCTTTTACAATAAGAGAGTCATCTGCTTCTTCAGTAGCAGCCTCTGCTGACCATTCGTAAGCACACTCTGGGCAAACAAATAGATTTCCATCTTCATAAGTGTATTCTGAATTACACTTTGGGCAATTAGGTAAATTTGTCATAATATTTTCTCCATTTCTATATAATAATATTTATATTATAAAACAAAATTAATAAAAATTCAAGAAAACAAAATTTTAACTAAAGAATTGTATTAGTTTTTATATAAAGGGAATTTATCACAAAGAGATTTAACCTCTTCTTTAACTTCATTTAAAATCACATCATCATTCATATTTTTTAACGTTTTTACAATCAAGTTTCCAATGATTTTCATTTCATCTATTCCCATTCCTCTTGAAGTTAGAGCGGGAGTTCCGATTCTAATCCCACTAGTGATGAATGGACTTTTAGTATCATAAGGAATTCCATTTTTATTGACTGTGATATGAACTTTTTCCAATGCTTTTTCTGCATCTTTTCCAGTTATATCTAAAGAGGTTAAATCTAATAGAATAAGATGATTATCAGTTCCACCACTCACAACTCTAACTCCATTTTTGATAAGAGTATCAGCTAAAGTCTGAGCATTTTTTATAACATTCTTCCCATAAGTTTTGAATTCAGGAGATAGAGCTTCTTTAAAAGCCACAGCTTTTCCAGCAATAATATGAACTAAGGGCCCGCCTTGAATTCCAGGGAAAATTATTTTATCAATTCTTTTTGCAATCTCTTCATCGTTTGTTAAAATAAGTCCTCCTCTAGGACCTCTAAGAGTTTTGTGTGTAGTACTAGTAGTAATATGTGCATGCTCTATAGGTGAAGGGTGAAGCCCCACTGCAACTAAACCAGCAATATGTGCCATATCAACAACTAAGAAAGCTTCAACTTCATCAGCAATCTCTCTGAATTTTTTAAAATCTATAGTTCTGGGGTAAGCACTCGCTCCGGCTATAATAAGTTTCGGTTTGTGTTCTAAAGCAAGAGCTCTTATTTCATCGTAATCTATTCTTTCATCATCTTTTCTTACGCTATACGAAATAACATTATAGTCACTTCCTGAAAAGTTAACATTTTTTCCATGAGTTAGATGACCACCGTGATCAAGTCTCATACCTAAAATAGTATCTCCTAAATCGATTAGAGATCTGTATGCAGCCATATTTGCTCCAGATCCAGAATGAGCTTGAACATTAGCATATTTAGCTCCAAATAATTCTTTTGCTCTTTCGATAGCAAGTGATTCGACAACATCTACAAATTCACAGCCACCATAGTAACGCTTTGAAGGGTATCCTTCTGCATATTTATTAGTCAAAACTGATCCAACAGCTTCCATAACACTAGTTGATACAAAATTTTCCGAGGCGATAAGTTCTAAACCATACTCTTGTCTATGTAACTCATTTTCAATAGCATTGTAAATATCAAGATCTTTATTTTTTAAACAATTTAACATAATACATCCTCCCTAATTTAAAGTATTAGATTGATTATATACCAATTAGTTTAAATATGCTAGAAAAATAGAGATATAAAATAAAAAAATTGACTTTATATTTAAATGTGTTAAAATTAGTTCGTGAAATATTTATTTTAAAAAGATACTTATATAAATTTGGGATATGGCCAAAAGTTTCTACACCAAACCGTAAAATTGGTACTATGAGTAAAAGTGTATTGGGATTGATTTTTTACCCCGGTGAGCTTTTGCTTGCTGGGATTTTTTTATTTGGGAGGATTATTAACATGAAAAGTTATTTAAAGGGTGCTTTATTAGTAGGAAGTTTATTTATTGTAGGATGTAGTTCTTTAGTTGAAAAGAAAGAATCAGCTAATATAATTATAAAAAATGGAACTATTTTAACGATGAATGAAAAAAGAGATGTTATTGAAAATGGGGTTTTGGTAATAAAAAATAATAAGATAATATCAATAGGAAATGAAGATTTGTTAAAAAAATATAGTGCAAATAAAGTTATAGATGCTGAAGATGGAATTATAATGCCAGGAATGATAAATACTCATACACATGCTTCTATGACTGTGTTTAGGTCATTAGCAGATGATGTTCCAGATAGATTGAATAGATATATATTCCCTTTAGAGAATAAAATGGTAAGCCCAGAGATGGTTTATTTAGGAGCAAGACATGGAGCTACAGAAATGGCTTTAGGTGGAGTAACAACTATGGTTGATATGTATTTATTTGAAGATGATGCAGCAAGAGCTGTTAAAGAAGTTGGATTAAGAGGAGTGATGACTCAAAATATAATTAAATATCCAACGGCCGATGGACAAAAGAAAGGTGAAACATTAGAAAGAGCAGTCGCTTTTGTTGAGAAATATAAAAATGATGAATTAATTACTCCAGGATTTGGACCACATGGACCACATACAGTAACAAAAGAGGAGTTATTAAAAATAAAAGAGTTATCTGAAAAATATAATGTGCCAGTGTCAATGCACGTTGCAGAAACTGATGTAGAGTTTGATAGAATAAAAAAAGACTTTAAAATGACTCCTGTAGAATATTTAGATTCGTTAGGATTATTAAATGAGAGATTCATAGCAGCTCATAATATATTTGTGACTGATAGTGATATCGAATTAATGAAAAAGAGAGATATAGGAATAGCACATAATATGGTTGCTAATATAAAATCTGCAAAAGGAATTTCACCAGCATTAAAAATGCACGATATGGGAATGAGAGTGGGATTAGGAACAGATGGACCTATGAGTGGAAATACACTAGATATAATTGGT
This sequence comes from Cetobacterium sp. ZWU0022, assembly GCF_000800875.1. Lineage (NCBI taxonomy): Bacteria > Fusobacteriati > Fusobacteriota > Fusobacteriia > Fusobacteriales > Fusobacteriaceae > Cetobacterium > Cetobacterium sp. ZWU0022. Next base: position 87,390 of record NZ_JRJZ01000117.1, on the reverse strand, counting down.
CAAATGGGGTATGTAGCAAAGTTACACAAATTAGATACAAAAGATAGATCTGCACTACCACCATTAAAAGCTGTAGAAATGGCCACAATTGGTGGAGCAAGAGCGATTCATAGAGAAAATGAGTTAGGAAGCTTAGAAATTGGAAAATTAGCTGATGTAGTTGTAATAGAAACGAAGTCTGTAAATATGAATCCAATATTTGATCCGTATTCAGCTTTAGTTTATTCAGCTAATGCTAGTAATGTAGATACAGTTATTGTAAATGGAAAAGTAATTGTAGAAGATAAGAGAATAAAAACAGTGGATTTAGAAAAAAATTCAAAGGAATTAAACAATTTTAAAGGAAAAGTTCAAAAAATAGCAGAAACTCTATAAATTTAGTAAAAATTATGTTATAATATATCCCTGCTTAAAAAAGTTATAAAACTATTTTAATATACAGGGAGGAAACTGATTAAAGTATGCTAGAAAAATTTGTCATTTTAATCACATTATTATATTCAACAGTAGGTTTTGGATATGATGATACAAGGATTAGGGAGATTATAATAAGTGAGGTCCTATCTCACGAAGGGGATAAGCTTGTAAGAACTCAAAAGGAACTTTCAAAATATGGAATAAGAAATTTTTTACTATTAGATTATAATAAAAAATTTGAAAAAGATTATGAAATAAAAACTTTAACAGAGGAGCAAGCAAGAGAAATAGCAGAGCACTTACTAATCGATTATAGATTAGATGAAATTAAACATTCGTATTCACAGATGATGATATTTGATATATTCTTCAATGGAGGATACAATGCAGGAGCAGTTATAACTCAAAGAGCATTGAAAAGATATCGACCATCAGAAGCTATTGTAGTAGATGGAGTTTTGGGTAGTAAAACAATAAAAGTTATTAACTCTGTTCAAGATCATGAAAAATTTATTGACCTTATAACTGAGGAAAGAATAGCTTATTATAAAAGTTTAAACAGCTGGGAACAGTACGGAAAAGGCTGGGAGAAAAGAATCGATGCCTATAGAATAAAGTTAAAAGAGATGGCAATGGTTGACAATGGAAATAGAATATAGTATAGTGTGATTAAGAGAATAAAAGTTTACTAGGGGAGCCTTATTGGCTGAGAAGTTTAGACTGACCCTTTGAACCTGATACGGTTAATACCGACGTAGGGAAGTAGCGAAAACAGTATTAGCTGATATATCTTTTAGTTGATAACTATGAATTCGAGCTACCCTTAAGGGTAGCTTTTTTTTATACATAAATAGGAGGTTGGAATGAAAAATATTTTAACAATTGCAGGGTCTGATTCATGTGGAGGTGCAGGGATTCAGGCGGACTTAAAAGCTATGAGTGCTCAAGGAACATATGGGATGAGTGTAATAACAGCTATTACAGCTCAGAATACAAAGGGTGTTTTTGCCGTTCAAGAGATTGATACAGATATTATAAAGAAGCAGATCGAAGTTATTTATGAAGATATAGCTGTAAGTTCAGTAAAAATTGGTATGCTTTCGAGCAGCGATATAATAAATATAGTTCATGAAACATTAAAAGATGTAAAAGCTAAAAATATAGTTATCGATCCAGTTATGATTTCTAAAAGTGGATATTATTTGTTAAAAGAGGATGCCATAGAAGCATTGAAAAGATTTTTAGAGATTGGAACATTGGTAACACCAAACATACCAGAAGCTGAAGTTTTATCAAATATAAAAATTGAAACTGAAGAGGATATGATAAAAGCCGGAAAAATAATAAAATCTATGGGTTCTAAAAATGTTTTAATAAAAGGTGGACATAGAGAAGACAACTGTACAGATATTCTGATAACAGAAGACAATGAAATCGTAAAATTTGAAGGAGTAAGATTTAAAACAAAGAATACACACGGAACAGGGTGTACACTGTCATCTACAATAGCATCTTATATAGGAAAGGGATTAACAGTAGAGGAATCGGTTAGATTAGGAAAAGAGTATATAAGCAAAGCTATAAAAAATTCATTTTCAATAGGAGAGGGAGTGGGACCCGTGGGTCATTTTATAGATTTATATAAAAAGGCAGGTGTAGATTTTGAATAAGCAGGGATTAAAAGAGGAGAAAATAATTGAAGTTATTAGGGGATTGGAAAAAATAAAAAATAAAACTCCTTTAGTTTATCATTTAACAAACACAGTGACAATAAATGACTGTGCAAATATTACTTTAGGAATAGGAGCGTCTCCACTGATGTCGTTTTGTATAGATGAGATTGAAGAGATAATAGGGTTTTCTTCAAGTGTTGTTTTAAATATCGGAACAATGGATAAAAGTATGAGAGATATGGCCATTGAAGTTGGAAGAATAGCAAATAGACTTAAAAAACCTATAGTTTTAGACCCAGTGGGAGTAGGAGCGACAAAGGCAAGAAGAGAATTGGTAGAAAATCTATTAAAAGAGGTAGAATTTACAGTTATAAAGGGAAATATGGCTGAGATAAAATGTCTTTTGGGAATGGATGTTAGAAGTAGAGGGGTAGATTCTTTAGAAAATGAAGAAAGTGGAGAAAAAATCGTTGTGTTAGCTGCAAAAAAATTATCAACAACTATAGCGATAACTGGAAAGATTGATTATATATCAAATGGAGAAAATGTAGTTAAGGTTATGAATGGAAGTAGTTCTATGGGATTAGTTACGGGTACTGGATGTATGATTTCATCACTGATAGGATCCTTTTTAGGTGCAGATAACAACTCTTTTATAAGTGCTTTAGGTGGAGTATTGTGTATGGGAATTGCTGGTGAACTTGCATCTAAAAATTATAGAGGGACAGGTGAATTGAAAGTTTCGATAATAAATAATATTTCAAATATGAATCAAGATATGTTAGAGATAGAAAGTAAAATAGCTACCAATTAAATTTGGTAGCTTTTTATATTTAAATCTATTTTTTATTTTGAGTAAATAAAGAGTAACCATTAAAAAATTGTACTGAGCAGAAGATCATAAGTAAAAATGAAGATAAAAATCTTGAAACAAAAAGAGCTGTCATAATAGCAATTTGATATTTGATAGCTACAATAGGAAGTGAACCTCCTAATATTTGACCAGTCATCATCCCAGGAAGAGAGACTAATCCAACATTTCCCATATTTGCAACAGATGGTCTAAATGCAAGTGAAACAGCACTAGAAATAAAAGGTTTAAGTGCTTCAAATTTCGTAGCTCCAAAAGATAAAGATAAAAGGTAACTCTCTTCATTTATTTTCATGCTTTTAAGAAAATCATTAATTGTTACAATCATCCCATTCACAGTATTTCCTAAAATCATTCCAGAGAGAGGAATAAGATACATAGCGTTAAACTTATCTTCCAATTTTAAAAGAAATATAGAAAAAAGAGAAAGATTTAAAATTAACGGTGTAATTATTGCAATAGCAGTACTGAAGAAAAATTTTAAACTGTGTATCTTTACATCCCTGATAACTGTTATTGTAGCAGCACTGCTCATAAATATAAGATAGGCAATATTAATTAAGGGGTTGTTTAAAACTAAAATATAGTGTAGATATGCTCCTACAAGCATAAGTTGTATAAACATTCTAGATAGTGATTTTATAACCTTAGAGATTTGATTGATCTCTAAGTAGTTCATAATGAAAAAAATAGGAATTAAAAAAAATCCAAAATATAGTAAATTAGGTAAAAAAATATCTTGTGCCATTACAATGTAACCCTCCTGAATTTTTCTAATGATGTAGTGTGGTCGTGTGAAACTAAAATAACTGTTTTATCACTATTTAAAATATATTCAGTTACCTTCTCTTTCATTTCTTGATCTAGAGATGAGGTTATTTCATCTAAAATCCAAACTTCTCTATCAAGTAAAATTGTTATTATAAAAGCCAATCGCTGTTTTTCTCCACCTGAAAGCTCGTTTATATGTTTGCTTAAAATATTTTTTTCAAGATGGAAGAGATTGAAAAAGTAAAAAAGTTTATCATAATCTAATTTTTTTTTAGCATTTAATTTGTAATTAAAAATATTATTTATTATTTTTTCGACATTATCATTTAGAAAAGGTGTAGATTGAGGCATATATCCTAAATATTTTCTTATATTATCAATAGTTTTTTCAGTCAATTCGATATCGTTAAAAAAAACTTCACCTGAATTAGGAGAGTTAAAACCAAGTAATATTTTTAATAGGGTACTCTTTCCTTTTCCAGATTTTCCAGATATTAAAACTTTTTCTCCTTTGTTGATGTTTAGACTAAATTCATCTAAAATAATTTTTTCGTTGAATTTTAAACTGATATTTTTAAATTTAATCATAATTCCTCCTGAATTAAAAACTTCATAAGGATTTTAGCATATAAAGGTAGGAAAGAACAATAAAATTTTGTATGTAAATATAGGGAGAGTTAAATAAAAAGGAGGTTTCTTATGGATAAGACAAATATAAAATTACAACAATTAGATAAATTTGAGAGAAAGTTAATGAAGCATGGAAAAGTTTTAACTTTGAAGCCTAAAGAGGATTTTCTAGATGATTTTTTTAGAGAAAAAGGACATAATATAGAGCATTTAAAAGCAGAAAATACTCGACTTCATTTTGGAGATGAAAATTATGAAGGAATAGTAAAAGAAAGTGTGATAAAACTTATGAATAGTTTAAAGCAAACAGAAAGATTTATAGGGATTTGGGCATTGGATACGCTTTTGAATTTAGACAGATTGGATATCTATTATGTTTTGAATAGATTGTATTCAGTTTTAGTTGAAAAAGGATTGCTATATCTATCTTTTAGAACAGGAAATGAGGATTGTTTTGAAAATGGAAAATGGTATACTTGTTTTACAGAGAATGAGTTAATTGATTTAATTGGATTCACAGATTTTAGTATAGTTGAAATGGAGAATTCTGAGAATCACATAAACTTAATATTAAAAAAGTGAGGCTTAAACGGTTTGCCTCACTTTTTTAACTTAACGTTTATGTTTTATCGTTAGCACCGATAGTTTGTTTTCTAAATCTTTTGTTAGAAGAGATTTGTTCATTCTCCAAATCCAATTACCTCCTAGTGTAGAAGGAGTATTCATTCGAGCTTCATCATCTAAATCTAAGAAATCTTGTAGTGGTGCTATAGTAAGATTTGAATTTGAGCTCCAAAGTGCTTCTATAAATTTCCAACTTATAGAGCTGTTGTTTTCTACTTTAGAAGTTAGAAATTTTGAAAGGTATTCATCACAAAAATTTTTATCTTTTTCATTTGTATTTTTATACCATCCGGTAACTGTTTGGTTATCATGAGTTCCAGTATAAGCCACACTTTTTTTAGGATATTTATGAGGAAGATAATCACTTTCCTCTCTTGAATCAAAAGCGAATTGTAGTATTTTCATTCCTGGGTAACCTGAATCCTTTAAAAGTTTATAAACTTTAGGAGTTAAAAAACCTAAATCTTCTGCAATTATATCTAAATCTCCTAAAGATTTTTTTATAGCATAGAAAAGCTTCATACCAGGTCCCTTTTCCCACTTACCAAATTGAGCAGTTTTAGCCTTTGCTGGAATAGCCCAATAAGATTCAAAGCCTCTAAAGTGATCTATTCTAACTTTATCATAAAGTTTAAAACAGCTTTTAACTCTTTTAATCCACCAATTGAAATTAGTTTCTTCTATATATTTCCAATTATAAAGAACATTTCCCCAAAGTTGACCATATTTACTAAAAGCATCTGGAGGACATCCTGCAACTTTTTTAGGCTGTAGTTTTTTATCAAACTCAAACATCTTAGGATTTTCCCAAGTGTCAGCACTATCTGTAGCAACAAAGATAGGAATATCTCCAATTATTTTTATCTTGTTATTATTCGCATATTTTTTTAAATCATCCCATTGTTTATAGAAGAAAAATTGTAGAAATATTTGAAAATCAATTTCATCTTTAAATTTTTCTTTGGCATTTTTTAAAGTTTTTTTATATCTGAAACGATATTCTCGCGGCCATTCTAACCATGATTTTCCATTGAAATTATTTTTTATAGCCATAAAAAGAGAGTAGTTATCTAACCACCAAGAGTTTTTATTTTTAAAACTTTTTAGCAAAGTAAAAGAGGTATGACTTTTAAAGTTTTCAAAAGCTAATCTCAAAACTGAATATCTTTCTATGTATAATTTGTCATACTGAATTTCAGAAATAGAATTTAATTCTTTTAAAGTTTTTAAATCTTCGTTTTTTAAAATATTCATCTCAACGAATGAGTCTAAATCAATAAAATATGGATTTCCAGCGAAAGCTGAAAAAGATTGATAGGGAGAGTCTCCATATCCTGTTACTCCCATTGGAAGAATCTGCCAATATTTTTGATTGCTATTTTTTAAAAAGTCAACAAACTCATAGGCACACTTTCCAAAATCACCTATTCCATATTTTCCAGGTAGCGATGTTATATGTAAAAGGATACCACTAGATCTTTCATTCATAAAAATACCTCACTTTTAGATTTAATAGCTCCGGGTATCTACGGGGAAAATACCCAGAGCAATAAAGAATTTAATTAAGTGTTAGAACCAAACTTCAGCTTGAACTCCAACTCTGATGTTGTCATCATTATATTTTTCTTTGTTATTTGCTGTATCTTGAGTTTCACCACCTACATATGTAACAAATGCTCTAATTTCAGGTCTAGCCCAGAATTGATTAGAATCAAGTTTTAGTGTAGGGGCAAAAGTTAATTTGTAGAATGTTCCGTTAGAATCTGTATCATCAGAGAAGTTAGATTCAGTATATCCTATTCCACCTTCAAATTGAAGTTCAAAGTTATTATTTATTTTGTAAACAGGTCTAACTACAAAAGCAGTTTCAAAACCATTCTTTTTATATAAATCAAGATCTCTATCTTCAGGTTTATTATCATATTGACCATATAAAGTTGTGAATAAATCCCATTTCTCGTTTAAATTAGTAAGTCCCCAAGTTCCAAGTCTATATGAAGTAGCTTTTTTATAGTTTCCAGTAGCATTTCCAAGAGAACCAAGTCCCCAAGTAGCTCCAATTCCAGAACCAATTTGACCATAGAATTTAGAGAAACCATTTAAACCATAGTAACTATTTAAGTTATATTGTGCAAATCCTTGGAATCCATTTTTAGCTAAACTAGAATTTTCATCTTCGTTATCTTGAGATTTTGCTCCAACTAGATCAAACTCGAAGTTACCGATAGAGTATTTTGTAACTAAACCAACTATATCTTGATCATCTCCTACACTAGAATTTCTTGCAACTGTTGCAAATCCTAATTTACCTTCTCCAAGAGCAATGTTGTCAACTCCTAATCCAGTACCTGATAAATCTGTATAGTAGTAGTCAGTTATATGAATATCTCTTCTGTTATAGTATCTTTTACCAGCCCAAACTGTAGAATCCTTAAATGCTCCTGTAAAAGTTGGAAGATTTCCCATCTCTACATAAACTTGTCTAGCTTGAATAGATGAATCTCCCCAACCATCATTTCCAGAACCAGAGTTATCAGAATAGCTACCTGAATCAGAAACTAGCATAGCATGGAATTTAGCCCAAGCTCCGTTTTCCATATAAAAACTTTTTACAAACTCTAATTCAGCATAAGTGTTATCTTCGTTTCCAAGTCTACCAACATATTTTTTATCAAAAGGTCCTGGGAAAGTTGAAGCTTTCTTTAAGCCTCTCTCAGCATTTAATAATAAACCAGTACGAGCATATCCATGGAATTCAAAACTAGGGTGTTGATCATTGTATTCTAATTTAGCAATTCTGTCTTCTAAAGCTGTAACATCGTATGCTGTTGAAACAACTTCTGGGCTTTGAACAATTTCTTTTGCAAAAGTATTCTGTGCAGCTGTACCAGTGATAATAACTGCAGATAAAAGTGTGAATAAATGTTTAATCTTCATAAATTTGATACCCCCTATTTATTTTTTAATAAAGTAATAATCCGACTTTAGATAATGAGGCTATGGTAAATGCTTTAACTTTTGTTAAAGATGTAAGAGCGAAGTATGGATTAGGTGAAGCTGGAATGGATTATGATATAGCTTCTCAACTATTTAAACAAGAAAAAGCAGCTATGATTTTAAATGGGGCTTGGTCTTGGAAAGAGTATGAGGATGCAGGAATTGATTTAGGAGTTGCTCCAATGCCGATTCCATCAAAGCATGGTTATGCGCTGTTTACAAATGCTTCTAAAGGTTACTCATTATCTGAAAATACTTCTGATTCAAAAGGAGAAGCTTTAAATAAATTCTTTGACTATATATTCTCTCCAGAAGTTAATGCTGAAATTGCAATAAATCAATCTCAAGCACCAGGGATAGAAGCAGCTAGAAACTTACCAGCAGTTAAAAATGATAAGCTTATGCAAGATTCAATAGCAACGATTGAACATACAGTTCCAATGCCTGTAATTCCAGAGATGAGAGCGATTTGGGATGCAATAAGACCAAATTTAGAGGCTGTTATAAATGGAAAGATGACACCACAAGATGCTGCTAAAAAAATGCAAAAAGATGCAGTAGATGGAATAAAAACTATAAAAGGTGAATAAAATATAGGGAGGTTGGAGTTTTTCCAACCTCCAAAATTAAAAAAGGAGACTGATTATGAGTGGAAAAGGAAGACTAGTAGGTAAAAACACACCATATTTATTTATAGCACCAGCTTTTATTGTAATGGCAATAATGGTATTTTATCCACTAGGATATGGATTTTGGTTATCTTTAACTAATATGAGTTTAAGAACATTTAAAAACCCTGGATTTGTAGGCTTACAAAATTATATTAGAGTATTTCAAGATCCAGATGTTTTAGCAACATTTATAAGAACTATAATTTGGACTTTTGTAAACGTATTTTTTCATGTGACTATAGGATTATTTTTAGCTCTTTTACTAAATAGAAAGCTACCAGGAAAATCTATTCTGAGAGTATTTCTTATAATTCCATGGGCGATGCCTCAATATATAGCTGCTCTTACTTGGAAAGGTATGTTTAATCAAAATTTTGGAGCTATAAATCTAATGCTTGGATGGTTTGGAATTCAAAATTTACCTTGGTTAAGTGATCCTAAACTAACTTTTTATGCAGCTATAATAACAAATATATGGTTAGGGTTTCCATTTATGATGATGATAACATTGGGTGGACTTCAATCTATCCCGGCCGAACTTTATGAGGCAGCAGATATAGATGGAGCTAGTCCTTGGAGTAAATTTAAAGATATCACTTTGCCATTATTAAAACCGACATTAACTCCAGCAATAATTTTAGGAACAATTTGGACATTCAATATGCTAAACATAATAATAATTTTAGCAGGTGGATATGGAAATAAAGAGACTCAAATTTTAGTAACTGATGTTTATAGATTAGCATTTAATTTCTATAGATATGGCTTTGCAGCGGCATATTCGGTACTTATATTTATATTCTTATTGATTTTCTCTATTATCTACGTAAAGAAAAGCAATATTTTTAAGGAGGAAATCAGATGATAGATAAAAGTATATATTTTGAAAAAAATGATAGTTGGAAAAAGATAATAGGAATATATTTTATATTGATACTGTTTTGTGCAATAACTCTTTATCCTCTATTAAATGTTTTGTCGGTAGCTCTAAGACCTGGGAATCAACTGTTTTCAACAAGTTTAAGAATAATACCGCCAGATGCAACATTAGATAATTTTAGAAAAGCTTTATTTGAAACGGACTTATTGATTTGGTTAAAAAATTCATTGATTATATCTTTATTGACAGCAGTAATTGGAGTATTTATATCAATAACAGCAGGATATGCTTTTTCAAGATTTTCGTTTTGGGGAAGAAAGGTTGGGATGATGACATTTCTAGTAACACAGATGTTTCCAGCACCGATGTTACTATTACCTATGTTTATAATTTTAGTAAAATTAAAACTAATGAATAGTTTTTTAGGATTATTAATACCTTATGTAGCAGTATCAGTTCCCTTTTCTGTATGGATGTTAAAGGGGTATTTTGATACAATTCCAAAGTCTTTGGAAGAAAGTGCTTATATTGATGGTTGCAAAGTATGGCAGGTTATGTATAAAATAGTATTACCTATTTCAACACCGGCACTTGCAATAACAGCGTTATTTTCATTTATGACAGCTTGGTCGGAGTTTGTAATAGCTAGAATAATATTAACATCAGCAGAGAAATTAACTCTTCCAGTTGGATTAGTAAATCTTCAAGGATCATTTAGCGCAGAGTGGGGAACATATTCAGCAGCAGCATTGATAACAAGCATACCTGTAGTAATACTATTTGTCAGCTTATCAAGATATCTTGTAGGAGGTTTAACTGTAGGGGGAGTTAAAGAATAGGAGGATATTTTGGTAGAAAATGAAAAGATTTTAGAAAATTTAGAAAAGGTTGGTTTCGGAAGAAAGGAAGCAGAGGTTTTTTTAGAGTTGATAAAAAACCCAGGAACAAATGGTTCTCAAATAGCCAAAACTTTAGGTTATCCAAGAACAACAGTTTATCAAAATTTAGATATCTTGCAAAAAAAAGGATATATAAATTCATATTTGGATAAAGAGATAACTTTTTATAAAACAATGGATTTGAATGAGATATTTGAAAACTATAAAAAAAATGTGGAAAGTGCTACAAAATTTTTAAAAGATGAATTAAATAAAGTTGGAGTAAGTGGAAAACAAAAACAATTTTATAACTTAAACTCTTTTGATGATATAAAAGATAGGTTTAAAACAATTTTAAAAAGAGCAGAGAAAGTTGTTTATATAAATACGAATTTGGATCTATTTGAATTTGAAAAAGATTTTAAAAAATTAAAAGAAAAAGGAGTTAGAATTATACTTTTCAGTTTTAATAAAACTGATTATGCGAATCTTGGGATTGAAGCTTATATAAGAGAGAGTTTTAATTTGAATGTGACTGATTCGGAAAAAAGAATAATGGTTGCAATAGATTCGACAGCAGCAATAATAGGAAGTAATTATGAAGGGGAGTTCTGTGGGACATATTCAGAGAATAAACTGCTTGTAAATATTGTAACAGAGCATATAAAAAATGATATCCACTTGATGAAATTAGAAAATCAATTTGGACATAATATCAATAAAATAATAACTTTAGATTTTTAAAATAAAATGGGGTGAATGAATGAAAAATCTATTTTTTTTAGGAGCGTTAGTATCAACACTTTTGGTATCAGGATGTAGTTCAAATGAAATAAAACATCAATCTGTAAAGAGTGATATAAGAAGTACTAAAACTACAATTTATGGGGCAAAGGACTCTACCTTAAGAGATTATCCACTATTGACAAAAGATGGAAGAATTTCATCGGATAGATTCAATATGGATATAAACTTTTTAGATGAAACGATAGATTTAACATTTGAAAATATATCGAAAGATGTAATTTTTCTAAGTTGGACGGATGCGAAGTATATAGGGTTTGATGGAAAAGAGCAGAGATTATTTAATTTAAATCAAAAGGACAGTGGATTCTATACTAAACCTATAGATTCTGGAGTTAGACCTGGAGAAAAAATAGAGGTTAAATTAATTCCAATTGAGAATTTAAAAGTTCTATTTGGTAATTCTACAACATCACAGGAGATATTGATAGATAAACCTTTGTTTCAGAATGAGAAACTTTTAAAAAATTATGCTCAAATGATAATTCCTATAAATTTAAACTCTAAAAAAGGACCTATTATTCAAACCAATATATATTTTGGAGATGGAAACAAGCCGAAAGAGGTTTCAACATTTTTAGATACAAAACCGACTAAAAAAATAGTTCATTCGACAACTAAAACGGGGGAAGAGTTAAAGAGTATAAAAAATGAAAACGAAAAGCTTAACACTGAAATTCAAAATAAAGAGGAGATATTAAAGCAACTTCGAGAAAAAGCTAGATTAAAAGCTGAGTTAGAGAAAAAAGAGTTAGAGATCGCAGAACTTATGAAAAAATTAAATGAAAATTAATAAATAAGGAGTGTACAGAATGCTAATTGGAAAAGATCTTTTAAAAAGTGAGATAGAAACTAAAGTGGGAGTTTTATTTAATAAGAGCATTGATGAAGCTAACTCTTTTGAAATCTATCAGAGTTTAAGCAGAGTAATTCTTGATAATATATCAAAGAACTGGTTAGAAACTAGAAAAAAATATGAAGAGGAAAAACAAGCTTTTTATTTCTCAGCAGAGTTTCTTATGGGAAGAGCTCTTGGAAATAATCTGATAAATTTAGGAGTTTATGAACAGATAAGTGAAGTACTATCAGAGATAGGGTTAGATATAAATACTATAGAAGCAGCTGAAGAGGATGCTGGGCTTGGAAACGGAGGACTTGGAAGATTAGCAGCTTGTTTTATGGATTCGTTGGTGACATTGAATCTACCAGGAACAGGATATGGAATCAAGTATAAAAATGGAATTTTTAAGCAAAAGATAGAAAATGGATTTCAGGTTGAGACTCCAGAGACATGGCTTAGATATGGGGATGTTTGGACAGTAGCTAGACCTTTTGATGAGGTTATTGTTGAATTTGGAGATTCTAAGGTTAGAGCGGTACCATATGACATGCCAATAATAGGGTATGGAACAGATAATGTGAATACTTTAAGACTTTGGGAAGCTAAAGCAATAGAGGAGTTAGACTTGAAAGAGTTTAACAATCAGAATTATGAAAAAGCTTTAGAAAATATAAATAGAGCTGAAGATATATCTAGAATCCTTTATCCAAATGATTCAACAAATGAGGGTAAAAAATTAAGATTGAAGCAACAATACTTCTTTACATCAGCTTCATTGCAAGATATAGTTAGAAAATTTAAAAAAATTCATGAAAATGATTTTAGCAAATTTTCAGAGTTTGTATCGATACAATTAAATGATACTCATCCTGTTATAGCTATACCAGAACTTATGAGAATACTAACAGATGTAGAAGGTTTATTATGGAAAGACGCTTGGGCAATTGTAGAAAAAACATTTGCGTATACAAATCATACTATTTTGTCAGAGGCTTTAGAGAAATGGTGGATTGGTTTATATGAAGAGGTTGTTCCAAGAATATCTGCAATAACAGAGAGAATTCACTATCAATTTTTAAATCTTTTAGAGGAAAAATATCCTGAAGATAGATCTAGAAGAGAGAGAATGAGCATTATTCAAGGGGATATGATACATATGGCTTGGTTAGCAATCTATGGATCATCTAAAACAAATGGAGTTGCTGCTCTTCATACAGATATACTGAAACATATAGAGTTGAAAGAGTGGTATGAGCTTTTCCCAGATAGATTCTTAAATAAAACTAACGGAATAACTCAAAGAAGATGGATGTTGCAATGTAATCCACAGCTATCAAAACTTATAACAGAGCTTATAGGAGATAGATGGATTACAGACTTCTCAGAAATGAAAAATTTAGAGAAATACTCTGCAGATAAAAATATAATAGATAGATTCTTAAATATAAAATCTGAAAAGAAAAAAGAGTTAGCAGATTACATAGAAAAAACTTCTGGAATTAAAATAAATCCAAGTTCAATCTTTGATATTCAAATAAAGAGACTTCATGAGTATAAAAGACAGATGTTAAACATACTTCATATTTTAGATCTGTATTATAGATTAAAAGAGAATCCAGAGGTGAAAATTCATCCAGTGACATATATCTTTGGTGCTAAATCAGCTCCAGGGTATATGAGAGCAAAAGGAACAATAAAATTGATAAATGAAGTAGCTTCGATTATTAATAATGACTTGGATATAAAAGATATGATAAAAGTTATATTTATAGAAAATTATAATGTTTCAGCAGCTCAATATCTATTCCCAGCGGCAGATATTTCAGAACAGATATCTACAGCAGGAAAAGAAGCTTCAGGAACAGGAAATATGAAGTTTATGATAAATGGAGCTCTTACGTTTGGAACATTAGATGGTGCGAACGTTGAGATTGTTGAAGAAGCAGGAGTGGAGAATAACTATATCTTTGGATTAAAAGTAGAGGATGTAGAAAAAATGAAAAAAGAGGGATATAATCCATATGTTCCTTATAATGAGACACCAGGATTGAAAAGGGTTGTAGATGCTCTTATTGATGGAACATTAAACGATGAAGGAACAGGGTACTATAAAGAGTTGTATGATTCATTGATGAAGGGAGCTTCATGGCATAAACCAGATCAATACTTTGTTTTACAAGATTTTGCTGAGTTTAGAAGAGTTCAAGATAAAATTAATGAAGAGTTTGTAAACAGAGAGAACTGGGGAGAAAAAGCTTGGATAAATATATCTAACGGAGGAAAGTTTTCGTCAGATAGAACAATAGCTGAATATGCAAAAGAGATTTGGAATATAAAACCTCAAAAAATTTAAAAAAATAGGAACTACCACATTTTTGTGGTAGTTTTTATCATAACTTGATTTTTTTATTACACTTAAAATTAGGAGACAAAATATGAAGATACTTGCGGTTAGTGATGAGGCGATATTAGAGAGATATTCTCCAGAAACTTTGAAAGAGATGTTTAAAGATGTAGAGTTGATAGTTTCATGTGGGGATGTAAGCAACAGATATTTAGATTATCTTTTTACAATTTTAAATAAAGAGTGTGTATATGTTAATGGAAATCACATATACGCAGAGGATCATGACATAAGTTTTTGTAGAAATTTAGATTCAGGTGAAAACTGTACAGTAAAAGGTATAAAAATAGTAGGATTTGATGGAAGTCATATCTATTCAAGGGGAAATCATCAGTATAGTGAAAAAGATGTGTTTTTTATGGTAATGAAAAGTTATGTGAAAACTGTATTTAAAACAGTTGATTTAGTGATTAGTCACTCACCTGTTGGTGGAATAAACGAAGGAGATGATCCAATTCACAAAGGATTCAATAGCTATAGAAAAGCAATAGATCTATTAAAACCAAAGTATTGGTTGCATGGGCATGTACATTTGAAAAGTCATCATGAGATTCAAGAGGCACAGCTTGAAAATACAAAGATAATAAATGTATTTGGATATAAAGTTTTAGACTTGGATTTTTCTTAGGAGGAGGAGAGATGAAACAATTTATAGAAAAAGAGGAAGCTGAATTAGCTTTTAGAAAAGCCTTAAGAAAAACTAGGTTTAATTTTTTTGATAGAGAGGGAAAAAGAATAAAAGAGTTCTCAGTAGTAGAAAAAGAAGAACAACTATCAAATAGAGTTTATTTAGGAGTACGTGAGGTTCTCTTATCAAAAATAGTTGGAAGTGTAGAAAAAGCTCAAGATTTTGATAAAGATTTCAATCCAATCAGAGAGGAATCTAGAGTTAGATGGGTAAATGTTTATTTAAAAAGTTTAGAAGATGGAAGTTTGCCACCAGTTATTCTTTATAAGATAAAGGAAGAGTACTTTGTGTATGATGGCAATCATAGAGTTTCTGTAGCTAAAAATCTAAACTTTCACTCTATTGAAGCTGAGGTTTATGAGTTTTTTTCTGAGAAGAATGAAGATTCTGATATTTTATCAAGAGAGAGATTTAGTTTTGAAAAAGAAACTGGATTGAATGGAATAGAATGTTCAAAGAGCAGTATGTATAGAGAACTTAGAGATGAAGTAAGAAAATTTTCAGAGCTTTATTCATTAGGAGATGAGAGTTACGAACGTTCCACAGCGTGGTATCAAAGGATATTTATACCGGTAGTAAATATACTGCTGTCTAATTTTAAAGATTTAGAGCATAAAGGAAATGGAGATATATTTGTAGAGTATTTGAAGTATAAAAATAGTTACAAATTGGGAAATAAATATGAAAAAGGCTATACGTATACACTTGTGGATTATTTGAATAGAAATAAAATTTTGTTGGTTAAGAAAATAGAAACAGATATAAAGTTGGATAGTTTTTTAATAGATGATTTTAGAAAACTTTATTATATAGATAGAGTAATATTCTATACAGATGATACAAAAGGAAAGATTAAAGCGATTAGAGAATATTGTAAGAAACAATTTAGAAGAGAAACATTGATAATAGGAGAGATTGCTCTTTTTAGTTTAAATAATGATATTCCAGGATTCATTGTAGGTATGCAGAGATGGTTTGAGCAGGTGTATAATTTTTATAGAGATGAATTGGTAGTTAAATCAAGACAACTAAATGTAGATACAAAGGATTTAAATTTACATTCGGTTGTAGAGGACTGCATAAGATATTCGAGATATTATAGGAAAAAAGCTGATAAATTATTGACTAGAAAAGAGCTTGTTTATAGCTATTTATTAGATATATTTTTACCTATTTTTATACTGTTTCAAGAAAATGGAATTGAAAGTGATTTAAACACTCAGTATTTAAAAATAAGTCAGAGTTATTTATATTATACGAGATACGGTGGAGAAGATAATTTAAGAGTATTTCTTCAGAAGAATATCTTAAATAAAGAGGAGTATAAAATTGGAGATTTTATTCTCAGTAAAAATATTAAATTAGATTATAACTTAGATAAAGAGATGGAAACGTGCTGGATCTTAAAAGATTATGGCGGAACTCAGAACTATGAAACTCTTTATAGATTGAAAGAGTATATTAAGTTTTTAGAGATTGAAGATATGGAAGAAAAAAATAAAAAGTTGCAAGATGATATTGAGAAATTACTAAAAAATCGTGAGATTTTGATTCAATATAATAATAATAGAGTTTTGAATGTTATAAAAGGAAAGTGGGAGCAATATACATTTGTAGACTACTATAGCACATTAGTATAGAAAGAAAGCTATCAAACCATATTTCGGTTTGATAGCTTTTATATTTAATTTAATTTAATTTAATTTAATTTAATAATAGGTTCATTTATACTGTTAGAGATATAAGCACAATTTTTTCCAGCCTCTTTAGCTTTATAAAGAGCAGTGTCCGCTTCGTTATATAGATCAATAAAAGTAGAATTATTATTAGTTGTGAAAGTTATTCCAATACTAGCAGAAATTTTTACATTCTTTTCATCTCTACCATAGCTCGTGTTCATAAGAGTCAATAAACTTTTGATTTTATTGATTATAATTTTATCATTTTCAATATTTTCAATAAAAATTATAAATTCATCTCCACCAATTCTAGATATAACAGAATTTTCATAAAAGATATCTTTTATTTTATCTGCAGATTCTTTAATTACATAGTCCCCAGTAGTATGACCAAGTTCATCATTTATAGATTTAAAATTATCTATATCTAAAATAATAAAAGCTGATTTATGATTTTCTAATTTTTCTTTTTTAAAATAATTTTTGATATATTCTTCTAAATACTTTCGATTGTAAGTTCCAGAAAGATAGTCTTGATTTAAAGAATCGAGTAAAGGTTGGATTTCAATTTTTTTATTAACGTCAAAACTTTTAAAAATCATTAAAAATAATATTACAAAAACAAAAATTACAATTAAAGTACTAGCTAGAGTTCCAAAAAAGTATTGAGAAATATTTAAATCTGTAATTATATACCAATTTGAAAGCTCTTTTTTGTTAAAAGCAATAAAATGCAAATCGCCATTTCTTTTTTTAAAGAAAACTCCTGAAGGATTATTGTTAATTAAATTATTTTTAAGTTGTAAATAATCACCTTTAAAATCACCAGCAATAACATTCATATCATCGTCTAAAATAGTAGTTGTATAACCTTTATTTGAAGGGCCATAACTATTTTTTAGACTTATTAAGTCAGATAGTCGAATAGAGATGAAAATTGCTCCATCAAAATTTTGTTCACTATCTAAAAAAGGATGAACAATAACTATATTTTTTTCACCAGTTGTTCGACTTATAATAACATCGCTTATAACGTTTGTTTTAAGTGTCTTTACTTTTTTGAAATACCCTCTATCCGAAAGGTCAGCTAAACCACCTTGAAGAGAACTAGATGTAAATCCATCTTTGTCCATAAGAGCAATCATAAGAAAATCGTATTTTTCTTGGAATGGTCTTAAAGAAAGAGCTCTTTCTTGGATAGGAATACTTTTATCTTTAATATACTTTAAGTTTGCTATAGATTCTAATAATAAGACTTTATCGTTAACTTTTCCACTAACATCAATAAAAGCACCTTTATTTATCAAAATAGTTATCTCTTCTGCTCTAGTGAAGATTTGTTTTGTAGATAAAAAAAGTGTAATCAAAAGAATGAGACTCATTAGAAAAATTATAAGTTTATTTTTTTTTATATTTTGTGACTTCATTTATAACTCCTATATTTTTTTATGGTATTATAAATACCATATCCTATGTTATATAGTTTTTGTAGGAAATAGTCAACAGTAATTTAAAAAAATAATTCTTTAAAAAACATATTTTTTTATTTCTTCAAAAATAGTATCAATGTCATTCAAATCTAAAATTTTTAAAATTTTGTTATTATCGATATTTTTTAAGTCACTCACAATAAATTTTAGATTTAATGGATTAGAAACACTTATATTTGAGATTTCTTGTCTTATTATTTCTAATTTTGGATATATACTACCTTTAAATCCCTCGAGAATAATTAGATCATAATCGTGGAAGAATTTAAGGTAGAAATCAAGGGGTTGTTCCTCTGTTTGCTCTAAGAACATAAATTTATTTTTTGAAAAAATAAGGGTTCCAATAGCTCCGGACTTAGAATGTTTATCAGTATCAGAGTTAAGATTATCCATTTGGAAATCATGTCCATCGTGTTTTATCGTTCCAACTTTATAACCATTCTCTTTAAATTTTTTTAAAAGTTTTGTGATCAGAGTTGTTTTTCCTGAATTTTTAACTCCAGATATTGCAAAAAATTTAGTTTTATTTTCTGAGGAGATATTTAAATTTTTATAATCTTCAGGAGTATTTATATTTTTTAAAATTTTTGAATCATCAAAAATTGTATATTTTAAATCGATATATTTAACATTTAAGTTTTTTACAAGATTTAAAACTTTATAATCTTTAGAGTCGATAGATTTTTTTATTTTCTCTAATGAAGATTTATTGTATATTCCCATCAATGGATGTATAAATCCATCTTTATCTTTGACAATGAAGGCGTCGTATTCATTAGAGACAAAATCAGTTATGTAAGTTATAAAATCTTTAGTTAAATTTGGAACATCGCAAGGGGTAACAAAGAGGTAGTTTCCTATGCACTTTGAAAGCCCGGAATATAACCCAGAGATAGGTCCAATCTCACTGTATTCATCATCTATTCTAATAAAAGAGTCATTAGATATATTTTGTGATAAATTTAATGAGATATATTTTCTATTAAAGTTAGAAAATAGAATCTCTAAGTTTTCTAGAAATGTTTTATTGCCAATTTTTAAAAGAGCTTTGTCATTGTAGTTCATACGGCTACTTTTCCCACCAGCAAGAACTAAAACATCAATATCTTCAAATTTAATCAATTAAAATCACCTTGACCTTATCGTTCTCTTTTAAAGAACTCGTTCCAGGAGATATTTCAACAATACAGTTTTTTCCAATAAGAGACGAGATTGTTCCAGAGGAGTGTTTTTTATCATTTAAAAAAACTTCACCATTATGGAAAAAACCTCTGATGAAACGTCTTTTAGATGAGGATTTGTTAAAGCCACCTTTAACTATCGCTTCGATTGTTTTAGTATTTTTAATAGTTCCTGAACTCATTTTATAAATAATAGCTCTTCCCAAGAGTTCAAAGTTAACAAGTGAAGCAAAGGGATTGCCAGAAAGAGATAAAATAAGTTTATCATCTTTTTCAGCTGCTAAAACAGGTGTTCCAGGTTGAATATCTATTTTCCAAAATAATCTATTTGCTTTTAATTCTTTGATAACGTCATGCATAATATCTTTTTTTCCAACAGAAACTCCACCTGTAGTAATAAGCAGATCGATATTTTTTAGTTCTTTCTCAATAAAATTCGAAACCAGGATTGGATTATCTGACATTGGAGGATACATAATACCATCAAGACCTAAAAACTTTAACTTACTCATCAAAGTGAAAAGATTACTATTGTATATTTTTCCAGGAGCTAAAGAAGCACCAGGCATAAGAAGTTCACTTCCTAAGCTAAGTATACCTATTTTAGGCTTTCTTAGAACTTTAACTTTATGGATACCTAAAGATGCAAAGACTCCGATGTGGTTGTATGTAATAATCTCTCCTTTTTGAACAACAAGCTCACCAACTTTTAGATCTTCGCCTTCGAAACAGAAATTTTCATGATTTTTTAACTCTCTATAAATTTTTAAAATACCTGTTTTTTCATCGAAATGAACCTCCTCTTGTTTTATGACACAATTACAACTGCTTGGAATGGGAGCTCCAGTCATAATTCTAAAAGCTTCATTTTT
This sequence comes from Cetobacterium sp. ZWU0022, assembly GCF_000800875.1. NCBI lineage: Bacteria > Fusobacteriati > Fusobacteriota > Fusobacteriia > Fusobacteriales > Fusobacteriaceae > Cetobacterium > Cetobacterium sp. ZWU0022. The sequence goes on along the minus strand of NZ_JRJZ01000117.1, from coordinate 67,019 downwards.
ATTTATTTTATCATCACAGTAGCTTCCTGCAAAAATCTCAGATTTAACAAAAAAGGTAGCGGGATTATCTTTAGATGCTCCAATCGTGTCAAAACTATTAAATGTAAATCCATCTAAAGGTGAACGATTAAATGGTGGATTATTTAAAGGGGATAGGATATCTTCACCTAGTATAAATCCAAGGCTATCTAAAAGATTTTTTTCTTCTAGCTCTTCTATTATATTAACTTTATTAATTAGAGTTTCAAGAGCGAGCTCTAAACTTATTTTTTCCATAAAACACCTCGTATAATTTAATTTTTCTATAATTAATATATCATAGAAATGAAAAAAAGGTAGGCTAAAATTAGCTTACCTTAAATAAAAGAATAGAGAGAATCAATGAATTATATTTACTTAGAGAATTTTCTCTCACAAACTTTAATCAATCTGAAAACTTCTTCGGCATTGCTCTTAGCAAACTTAGTCGCTGTCTCTTTTTTCATAGCTTCTTCTAAAGAGATTGGATAGTTTATGATTGAGAAGAAAGAATCAATTCCTTTTTCATGAGTTTTAACTGCATCCTCAGTAACTCCACCAGCTAATCCAATAACAGGGATATCGAATTTTTTAGCTATTTTTGCAACTCCAACAGGAGCTTTTCCCATAGCTGTTTGATGATCTAATCTACCTTCACCAGTTATAACAAAGTCAGCGTCAGCAAGAGTTTTTTCCAATCCAACTGTTTCTAAAACGATATCTATTCCAGAAGTTAGCTGACCCTTGAAAAAGGCCATTAGACAACCACCAAGTCCACCAGCAGCTCCAGCTCCAGGAAGATTTGAAACATCTATTCCAATCTCCTTTTCTATAACTTTAGCAAAGCTCATAAGACCATTATCTAGAATTTTTACCATCTCTTCTGTTGCACCTTTTTGACGAGAGTAGATTTCGGCAGCTCCTTTAGGTCCGTAGAATGGATTGTCTACGTCACAAGCGATTGTAAACTTGCAATCTGCTAATTCAGGCAATACATTTGTGAAATCGATAGATGCAATTTTATCTAAAATCTCTCCTCCACCGATAAGCTCTTTTTTGTTTTTATCTAAAAACTTATATCCAAGAGCTGCAAGCATTCCAACCCCAGCATCGTTTGTTGCACTTCCACCAAGACCAACTATAAAATCTCTACATCCTTTTAAAATTGCATCTCTTATAAGCTCTCCAGTCCCAAAAGTTGTGGCTTTCATAGGGTTTCTATCTTCTGGTTTTAAAAGAGGTAAACCAGAAGCTTCAGCCATTTCAATTACAGCACTGTTATCTCCAAGAATACCATATTTAGCTTTTATCTCATCCATAAGTGGTCCATGAACTGTAAGTTCTACAAAGTTACCATTAGCTCCCTCAACTAAAGCTGGTAAAGTTCCTTCTCCTCCATCTGCTATTCCAACTTTTTTTACTTCAGCATCTGGATAAACCTCCTTAATTCCAAGCTCTATAGCAGCTCCTAATTCTACAGAACTAAGGCTTCCTTTAAACGAATCTATCGCTATTACTACTTTCATTTTTTCCTCCTAAAAAAATTTTAATAATTGCGATTAGTTTAATACAATTATTTCAGATTATCAACATTTTTTTTAAAATATTAGTCATAAATTCAGTTTCATGTTAATATCTAGTAAAAAAATAGAGAGGGAGATCTTAGATGGAATATAGGATTATAAATGTTTTGCAAACAAGAGAGTTAAAAGCAAAATTTACAAAAAGCGAGGAGAGTATTTTAGATTTTATAGAGAAAAATTTTGAAAAAATTCCTGAGTACTCTGTTCTTAGACTTTGTGAAGAGGCTTATGCTTCACAGGCTACAGTGAATAGAGTTTGTAAAAAACTTGGTTTTAAAGGTTTCAGTGAGTTGAAGTATTCTATAGAGCAAGATTTACAAAAAATGAAAAATTCAAAAAATAGTAGCATTAATAATACATTTTTTTATATCGAAAATATAAACTTTCAAGATTTAAAACCGATTGTAGAGATTTTGAAAAAAAATAGAAAAATTTTGATTTACGGCTTGGGAGCTTCTGAGATAACAGCTCTTTATTTTCAAAGACAGCTACTTTACTTAGGATTTCAGGCAATTGTTGTAACAGAGGAGAAGATGATAGAGAAGTTTGATGATTTTATACTTTTTATAATTTCAAGCTCTGGAGAAACCCTGAGAGTAAAACATGTCGCTAAAAGCTTCAAAGATAGAGGGAAAGTCGTGATATCTATCACAAAGTTTGGGAGTTCACTACATGAGCTTTCAGATTGTGCTTTTACTCATAATATATCGATAGATAAATTAGATGCCATATCGAGAGAGCAACAGCTACATATGATAATAATGATAAATGAGTTGATAAACAAATTTCAAATTGGATAATTATCCACAAAAAAGGATTAAGACTTTTTGTTCAGTTAGTTTATAATAGTGTTAAAAAAAGAACAAAGAGGCGATTAGAATGAGTAGAGATATAAAAATATTAATGCACACACATTGGGATAGAGAGTGGTATTTTACAAAAGCTGAAACACAAGTACTTTTAAGAAACCATATGTTTGAAGTTATAGAGTTTTTAGAAAAGCACGAGGATATAATCTATGTTTTAGATGGTCAAAGTGTTATGTTAGACGATTTTATCGAATTTGCACCAAAGTGGAAAGAAAGAACAGAAAATTTAGTTAAAAAGGGAGCTCTAAGAGTTGGACCTTGGTATACACAAACAGATTTACTATTAGTACACGGAGAATCAATCATTAGAAACCTATTCTACGGAGTAAAGAAAGCTATGGAGTATGGAGATGTAATGAACGTAGGATATGTTCCTGATACGTTTGGTCATTCGGCTCAAATGCCACAGATTTATTCACAATTTGGAATAGAGAGTACTTTCTTCTGGAGAGGATACAGTGAGTTAAAGGGAGAAAAGTCAGATTTCTTATGGAAAGGAATCGATGGAAGCGTAATTTTTGGAATAAACTTAGCAACAGGATACCAAGGAGCTAAATACTTAGAGAGCGACAAGGATGAACTGAAAGTAAGAATGGATAAAATCATGAAAGTTCTGGATAAATATTCAGCTGGAAATGCTAGATTAGTTATGAACGGACATGACCAAATGCCAATTCAAAAAGATATCCACTCTATTATGGAAAACATGAGAGATTTCTATAAAGAGGATAAGGTAGCTGTATCTGACTTTGAAAGCTACATTGATACTTTAAGAGATATAAACCTAGAGACTGTTGAGGGAGAGTTAAACCACAGTAAGCATGCTAGAATTCATAAAACAATAACTTCAACAAGAATGGATATAAAACTTTTAAATACAGAGTTAGAGTATAAAATATACAATGTTTTAGAGCCACTTGCTCTTTTAGGAAAAGAGTTAGGAATCGATTACCCTCATGAGATATTCGAAAAGTGTTTAAAAGAGTTATTTGGAGCTCATGCACATGACAGTATCGGAGGATGTAACTCAGATTTAGTAAATAGAGATATAAAGCAAAGATTAACTCAAGTAAAAGAGATTTTAGATACTCAAATCGAACTTTATATGAGACTTATATCTTTAGCTTCAACAAATGATGAGAATGTAGTTACTCTTTACAACTACTTACCTTACGCTAGAAAAAATGAGAAAGTTGAGATGGAGTTCATAACAAGAACAAGCGACTTTAAAATTTTAAATGGTGAAAAAGAGATTGAGTACGCTGTATTAGAGCAAGAGATTGTAGATGCAGGACTTATTGATAGACAAGTTGCAGCTAGACTTTTAGATATAAAAGTATTCAAAACAAAAGTAAGTTTTGTAATAGATGAGATAGAAGGATTATCTGTAAAATACTTATCTTATAAAGATGGAGAAAATTATAGCCTAGTTTCTGAAAAAATTGTTGGAGACTCTATAGAAAATGATATCTATAAAATCTATGTAGAAAATAACAAGCTGAATGTACTACTAAAATCTGAAAACAGAGTTATAGAAGATGCATTCTATATAGAGACAAGTGGAGATGCAGGAGATAGTTATGACTACTCGCCACCTCATAAAGATTTAATAATAGACTCTAAAGAGGTTGTAATAGATGGATGCACAGTATTAACGTCGAAGGACGAATCAATTTTAAATTACAACCTAACATATAGATTACCAAAGAATCAAAACTCTAGAGATGAAAAATCTTTAGATGCTACAGCAAAATTCAATGTAACAATCTCTTTAGGGCTTAAAGATGTTGTAAAAGTTGGAATTGAACATGTAAACTACTTAGAAGATACTAGATTCAGAGCGGTTTTAAATACAGAGATAGATACAGATACAGTGGAATCAGATTCACATCTATGTGTAGTAGAAAAACCAGTTTACTTTGAGAAAGAGTTAAGCATTTGGGAAGAGGATAAGTGGGCAGAAAAGCCAGTTTCAATTGAAACGTTCAACTCATATGTTTCTTTAAAATCAGAAACTTCAGAGGCGACTATGTATTCTTACGGATTAAAAGAGTATGAAGTAGTAGATAAAAAAGTTTACATAACTTTATTTAGAACATTCTCTCACCTTGGAAAAAGAGAACTTATAAATAGACCAGGAAGACCATCTGGAATCGAGATTGAAACTCCAGATAACCAACTTTACAAAGAGAAGTTTAACTTTAGTTTAGGATTTACATTCTTCAAAACTGAGCAAAACAACAGTGAGAAAGCTCGTGAATTCTTAACACCAGTAGAAGGGTATCAATTAAAAGAGTTCAACAGATTCAACATAAACGTACCAAACGTTAGAAAGAATATAGATACTAATTTAAATATAGATCTAAATGGAGCGGTAGTAAGCAGTTTAAAAGAGAGTGCTGATGGAAATAATACTTTCTTAAGAGTGTTTAACCCAACTGCAGAAGAGATTAAAATAGAATTAAATGGAGATGTTTTCTTAAGTAACATGTTTGAAGAGAAATTAGAAGCTATAAAGAGTTACTCTTTAAAGAGCCAAGAGATTTTAAACATCGTTATCGATAGAAAATAGTCAAAGGGGTATTAAAATGCAAAAGTTAAAAAAAGAGCTTCAAAGTTTTGGAAAGACTCTGCTGTTTCCAATATCAATCCTATCATTCATGGCGATATTTTTAGGGTTATCAGCAGCTTTACAAAATCCAAATATAGTTAAGTTTTTACCTTTTTTACAAGGGGATACAGCACAATTAGTTTTAGGTTTTATTAGAAAATTATCAGGAGTGCCATTTGCTCAATTGCCACTACTTTTCGCAATGGCTATTCCTTTAGGGGTTGTTAAAAGAGATAAAGAGGTAGCAGTATACTCATCAGTTATAGGTTATATAGCTATGCTTGTTGGAATGAACTATCTTCTAGCTATGCAGGGTTATACACCGAAAACAACGGATATAAACTACCTAATCAATCTTATGGGGATGAGTCAAATTGAGGCGACTCTTCATAACGCACTATTCACAAATGTTTTAGGAATATTTGTATATAATATGAATGTTATTGGTGGAATGATAGCTGGTCTTTTAGGAGCAGCTATCCACAACAAATTTAGACAGGTGGAGTTACATCCAGCTCTAAGTTTCTACAGTGGAAAAAGATTTGTACCGATAGCTACAGTTTTAATGATGCCACTTGTTGGAATGGCTTTAGTTTATATCTGGCCAATAATAAATGATGCAATCATGAGCTTAGGAACTATTATATCAAAGTTAGGAACATTTGGAGTATTCTTATATGGATTTGTAGAAAAAGCTATAAATCCAACTGGACTTCATCACATTTTAAACCAAGCGTTTAGATTTACAGCTCTTGGTGGAATAGAGAATGTGGCAGGAACTACTCAAGTTGGAGGTCTGAACATCTACTTTGCGGAGTTAGAAAATCACCTTCCATTCTCTCCAAAGGCTACGGTTTACTTAGCTCAAGGAAAGATTTTACACATGGTATTTGGAATGCCAGGAGCACTATTTGCTATGTATAAGTGTGCTTTACCTGAAAAGAGAGAGAAGTTCTTAAAGTATTTCATACCTGGATTAACAGCAGTTATACTTACAGGAATAACAGAACCAATTGATTTTACATTTATATTTATATCACCAGCACTTTGGTTTATGAACTCTGTTTTAGCAGGACTTGCATTTATGGTGCCAGCAATGCTAGAAGTTACAATTGGAAATATCCAAGGTGGATTAATTGACTGGATAGTGTTTGGAGCACTGCAAGGAACAGTTACAAAATGGCATCTATTCTTAGCAATCGGACCAATATTCTTTATCATGTATTACTTTGTTTATAGTTTTACAATAAAAAAGTTCAATGTTATGATAATAGGAAGAAATGCATCTGACTTTGAAGATACTCAAGATGAAGAAAGCTGTAAAGCTGGAGATACAAAAGTTGAGAATACCTCTGCAAATAGTGAGGTTAAAGATCTAATAGATGGTCTTGGAGGATTACAAAATATAGTTGAAGTTGATAACTGTATTTCAAGACTTAGAATAGAGGTAAAGGATAGTTCAATAGTTAATGTAGATTTAATTAAAAAGACTAAGCCTAATGGAGTAATAGTTCCAGATTCTAGTAATGTTCATATAGTTTTCGGGGGAAGAGTTACAAAAATGAGAAATCTTTTAGATGACTATATTTTTGGGGCGAAATAACAATATAAAAAATAGCTGAGTTCATTTATTGAATTCAGTTATTTTTATATGTTATAATTGTTTTTGGAGTAGTAAATAAAAAAGGAATGGGGAAATATGGAGATAGATATCTATAAGTTAGGTGAAAGATATAATCTGACAGAATCAGAGGAGTTAGCACTTAGCTATATTGTAAACAACATTGAAAAAGCTTTAGAAGTTGGAGTTAGAGGTGTTGCAAAAGAGTGTTTTGCTTCTACTTCTGTGGTTATGAATCTTTCTAAAAAGTTGGGGTATAAAGGGTTTATCGATATGGTTTATAGATTAGAGCTGAGTCTTAAATCTAATTCAGCAGAGAAAGATTTAAAGAGCAGTTATTGTCAGGACTTCACTTTACAAAAAGGTATGAAGTTTAGGAATCTTTTAAAAGGAAGAAAACGAGGGGCTATATTTGTTCATGGAGTTGGATTTTCAGCTCATATAGCAAGATATATAAATGATAAACTTATGGTTTTAGGGTATTTTTCAATGATGTCTGAATATATGGAGAATGTTGAGAGAGATTATGATGAGAAACCACTGCTAATTGTTGTTTCGAAATCAGGAGAAACAGCAGCTATATTAAATCTTTGTAATAAGGCAAAGGCGAATGGTGTTCCAATTATTGTGATAACAGGGATAGTCGGAAGTAGTATGGAAAAAATTTCTGAAGTAACATTTGTAGTAAAAAATAGTAATCTATTAGATGATAGGAATTTAGAGAAGAATGATTTTTTTGGAAATAGTATTCTTTTCTTTGAAGAGTTAATAGATGGATATTTAAAAGGGAACTAGTAAAATAGTTCCCTTTAGTTTTTTATTATTTTAATTCTGGCCAGTATCCTTTGTTTGCAGCTATTAAATCATCTAAAATTGCTTTAGCTACAGTTGCACTTGGAACAGTTTTTGACATAGTCAGAGCTTGCCATAACTTTTGGTAAGAACCCTCTATCCAAGCTTCAACAGTCAGTTTTTCAACAGAAACTTGTTGCTCCATAAGTCCTTTTTGGAATTGAGGAATAGCTCCTATAACTAAAGGCTCAGGACCACCATTTCCAACTATACATGGGATTTCAACCATTGCAGTTGAATCAAAATTAACGATAGCGCCGTTATTTTCCACAATCAATAACATCTTCTCTTTTGTATTGAAAGCAATGGCTCTAGCTAAGTCAACTATATATGAAGCATGCTCATCTATATGTAGACCAGTATCTTTTGAAGTTTTATTTTTAACTATTCTATCACACTCTCCAAACACAAATTTCTCTCTTCCATCCATAACCTCATTTGCTCTTGTATACTCTTTATCAGAGTGTTGAACAACATAATCAGGGAATAAATAATATTTTAAGTAAGTATTTGGTAAAGTTGTAGGATCTACAGCGTATACATCTTTTGCTTTAGCAAACGTATCGTTCCAGCTAGCATCTGTGTGTTGGTTATCCCCCTTATCCTCCACGTATCCAAACTTTGCAACATGTTCTTTAATTTTTGGCATTAAATCGTTTCCAGCTTTATCTTTTATAGATTTCCACCAACCGAAGTGATTTAAACCATAATACATTATATCCATATCTTTTCTAGAATTTAATCCAAGAATTTCAGCCATTCTAACTTCAATTCCAATTGGCATATCACAGATATTAAGTACTTTTGAGTTTGGTTTTAATCTTCTTGTAGCTTCAGCAACTATAGCAGCTGGATTTGAATAGTTTAACATCCAAGCGTTTGGAGAGTATTTCTCCATGTGGTCAATCAGTTCGATAACTCCTCCGATAGATCTCATACCATAAGCAACTCCACCAGGACCACAAGTTTCTTGACCAACAACTCCATGCTTTAAAGGTATTTTTTCATCTAATTCTCTCATTGGATATTTTCCAACTCTGATATGAGCCATAACGAAATCTATATCAGTGAAAGCCTCTTCTGGTTTTGTACTATAACTAAACTCTATCTCTGGAGCTTTTTCTTTTAAAAGTATTGCACAAGCATCTCCAATTTTAGCTTGTCTTTCAGCGTCATTATCATACATTTTAATCTGTCTGATTGGGAACTTGTCTAAATTGTCTAGTAGCATTAAAATTATTCCTGGAGTAAATGTACTTCCTCCACCTGCGATTAAAATTGAAAACTTTTTCATAATAAATCCTCCTATACGTTAACTAAATTTTTTGTATTTTCTAACTCTTTATTCATTAAATCTTCAAAACAATCTCTAACTTGTGGAACAGATAACCCCACGATAATTTGGAATGATTTTCCTTTTCTAACAACACCATGAGCACCAGCGGCTCTGAAAGTTGCATCATTTTCCACTAAACTTTCATTTAAAACAGTTACTCTAAGTCTAGTTGCACAGTTATTTACAACCTCTATATTACTAGCTCCTCCTAAAGCTTCAAGGAAAGAGTAAGCTTGATCAAAATAAGCATTTTCAACTACAATATTTCCATTTTTAGAATCTTTTTTATTTTTAAAGTCTTGTTTTGTATAAAGTTTAACTTCTTCCTCTTCATCCTCTCTTCCAGGAGTTTTTAACTTAAATTTTTCTATAAAGAAAGAGAAAACAAAGTAGTAAACAGGAATGAAAGCAATTCCAATTGCTAATTGTGTAAACATTATAGAACTATGATTTTTGAAAAGTGGAATCCAGTTTATAGCGGCAATTTCAATAAGTCCTGATCCCATATTTCCAACAACTCCAAATGCATACATAACTGCGGCCATAGTAGCTGCTAAAACAGAATGTATTGCAAACAGGAAAGGTGCAATAAATAGAAATGTAAATTCTAATGGTTCAGTTATTCCAACTAAAACAGCTGTAAGTGCAGCTGGTATTAGAAGTCCAGCAACGACTTTTTTCTTTTCTGGCCGAGCTGTTTTATACATAGCTAAGGCTATACCAATAGCTCCAAACATTTTGCTGTTTCCATGTAGTGCAAATCCACCAGCAGGGAAAAGTTCTTTTAACGGCAGAGTTGAGTTTGCAAAAGTCGATAAATTTTGTGCCCAAGCTACTTGAATACCACCATCAATAACAGCTGGTCCGAATATAAATGGACCATAAACAAAGTGATGTAGTCCAGTAGGAATAAGAATTCTTTCAAGTAGAGTGTATAACCAAACTCCAAAAGTTCCAGATGATGTCATCAGTAGCTGTAAAGATGAGATTCCCATCTGAACTTTTGGCCACACCAAACATGTTACGTATGATGCTGGAATCATAGCTAAGAAGGCAATCATTCCAACAAGGGCACTTCCTTGGAATATACCCAAAAAGTCAGGTAGTTTTGTATCGAAAAATTTATTGTGTATATAGATTGTTAGACCGGAGATAGCAATAGCCCCAACAATACTTGTATCTAGAGTTTTAATACCTGCAATTGTAGTAAGTCCACTTAAGCCACCGATATTTTGTGTGAAATCTACTCCGAAACTACTCCCCCAAAATGTTAAGATGGCATTAATAAAGTAGTTGTAAGTAAGATAAGTTACTAAAACTGATAAGCAAGCTCTCGGATGAGCTTTTTTAGCTAAACCAATAGGTAAACCAACAGCGAAAATTAATGGAAGCTGTCTAAATACTGTCCAACCACCCTCTTCGATTATGTAAACAAGTTTGTAGAAAGTACCATTTGGATCTGCAAGAGAACCAACGAAATCTGGATTTTTTAAAATAATAGTTAAAGCAACTGTTAAACCTGCAAACGGGAAAAGTAGCACAGGTGCAAAAAGTGCCCCACCTAATCTTTGAAAGAATTTTAACATTTTGTACCTCCTAATTTTTTTCTAGGATCCTTTGTTAATCTGAGTATACAATAAAAAAAGTTCATAATCAATACTTGAAGGTTTAAAAACACACATTACAAAGAACGTAACATGTTACGTTCAAATTTCTATGTATAAATTTAGATAAATATAAAAAAAGAGGCTCAATAAAAAGCCTCTAAGTATATTTCATTTATTTTTGGAATTCAAATACTTTTTAGTATATAATTGCCCTTTTTTTTATTTTTGACTTCATAAAGTGCAATATCTGAAAATTTATATAAGTTATCGAAGTTATAAATTTTATTTTTGTCATAAATGACACCTATAGATGATTCGATAATAATGTTATTTGAATCAAATTTTAAGTTATTTAAAATGTTTTCAGCATAATGATGAAGTAGCTTTTCAGAAGAAGGATTATCTAAGTAAACAATAAATTCATCTCCTCCAAGTCGACCAACAATAGAATCTTTTCCAAAAATTAATTTTAGTTTTTCACCAGTTATTTTTATAATTTCATCTCCAACTTGGTGTCCCATAGTATCATTGAGTTGTTTGAAATTGTCTAAATCAATCAGAAATATAGCTTGAGATTCAGTTTTTTTATTTGAAATCTTTTTTTCAATTCTTTTTTCTAAAGCACCTCTATTTAAAAGTTTAGATAAAGAATCAAGTTCTGAAGATTTAGAGATATTTTTTAAGATGTTTTCACGATATGTAATATCCATAATAACAACATAAAAAAGATCATCTTCTGGATTATATGTTGCTATATCGTGAATCCACAAGATATCTCCATTTTTATTTTTTATTCTATATTCATAATCCAAAACATTTTTATCTTTTACTGCATTACCGATTTTTTTTAAGATCTCTTCTAGATCATCTATGACTAACTCAGAAAATTTATTTTCAAAAAGTTGAAACATCTCCTCTTTAGTATATCCAATTAATTTGTAAAAAGCAGAGTTTGCCTGAAGTATTGTAGAATAAGGGTCATTTTTACAGATTAAAGCACTACAACTTATTTTTTCAAAGAAATTTATATTAGACATAATTTTACATAACCCTCCCTTATATTTATAATTAATGATTTGTAATTATATTAGTGCATTATATTATACTTATATTATAAAAAAAAATCTACTAAAAAATAAAATTGAAATAAAAAATGTTTTGTAAATACAAAAAAGTTCGCTATAATGTAAAAAAATAAAGTTATAGGGAGCTAGAAAAATGAAAATAACAATAAAAGAGATTGCTATAGATGCAGGAGTTTCTATTTCAACAGTTTCAAGAGTGATATCTGATAGCTCTAAAATAAGTGAAAGTACAAAAGAGAAAGTTAGAGAATCAATAAAAAAATTAAATTATAAACCGAATATAATGGCAAGAGGTTTAGTGAAGAAAAAAAGTGGAGTTCTTGGAGTTATTATGCCTGAAGAAGCTATAAAACTATTTTCGAGTCCATTTTTTATAGAGATTATGCAAGGGATAAGTTTAAAAGCTAAAGAAAGAGATTACTATATTATGTATGACTTTTGTAAAAATGAAAAAGAGGAGTATGAGAGTACTAAAAAACTCGTTGAAAGTGGATTTGTAGATGGGATTTGCTTGATGTCGACTAGAAAAGAGGATAAAAGTATAGAATTTTTGAAAGAGTTAAAATTTCCTTTTGTTATAATAGGTGAACCAGAAAATAAAGATGGGGTTTTATGGGTTGATAATGACAATTTGAAAGCTACTTATGAAGCTGTAAAAAAGATTTTATTTCCTTCAATAAAGAGATTGGAAAAATCAAAGATATTTTTTGTTGGAGGAGATAAAAAATTAACAATGACAAACAATCGTATAGATGGATTTCAATCTGCTTCAAATGAGTTAGGGTTGGAAAGTGAAATCTTTTTAGGAAATGATTTTTCAAGAGAAGAGGGGTATCGTTTAGCTAAAGAAATATTTAAATTGGAAAATCCTAAGAATTTTATAATCTCTGAAGATAATCTATTGAAAGGATTTTTAGAATATTTAGAAGAGAAGAAAAATTATGATGTAAATATTGTAAGTTTCAATAAGACGAATTTAAAAGAGAGTTGGCGTGAAAAAGTTTATTTAGTAGATATAAAACCTGAAAAGTTAGGAATAGAGGCTGTCGATATTTTGATTGATTATATCGAAGATAAATCTGAAAATAGTAGCAGAGTGGTGAATATAGAGTTGTAATAATATTAAAATAAAGTTGTAAAAAAGCATGTAGTAACTTTTTTGCAACTTTTTTGTTTTGTATATAGACAAATTTTTAAAAAAATGCTAGAATGGTTTCATAAAAAAAGGCAAACGTTTGCACAAAATTGGAGGAGATAAAATGTGGTGGAAAGAACTTGTGGGTTATCAAATCTATCCAAGAAGTTTTAAAGATTCTAATGGAGATGGAATTGGGGACTTAAATGGTATAATTGAAAAGTTAGATTACTTAAAAGAGTTAGGTATTGATTTGATTTGGGTATCTCCGTTTTTTAAGAGTCCAAATGATGATAATGGATATGACATCAGTGATTATAAAGATATTTTAGAAGAGTTTGGAAATATGTCAGATTTTGATAGATTGTTAGCTGAAACTCATAGACGTGATATGAAACTTATAATTGATCTTGTTATAAATCATACAAGTGATGAGCACCCATGGTTTATAGAGGCCAGAGAATCAAAAGACAATCCAAAACGTGATTGGTATATTTGGAAAGAGGGAAAAGATGATGCTGAACCAAATAACTGGGAGAGTATATTTAAAGGATCAGCTTGGGAGCACTGCTCAAAAACAGATGAGTACTATCTTCATCTTTTCTCTAAAAAACAACCAGATCTGAATTGGGAAAATGAGGATATGAGAAAAGAAGTCTATAAAATGATGAATTGGTGGTTGGATAAAGGAATTGATGGATTTAGAGTAGATGCAATAAGTCATATAAAAAAAGCTGAAGGGTTTCCGGATATGCCAAATCCTCTGGGAAAGAGATATGTTGATTCTTTTGATATGCATATGAATGTGGATGGAATCCAAAAATACCTAAAAGAGCTAAAGGAGTCAACTTTTGATAAGTATGATATAGTTACAGTGGGAGAAGCGAATGGGGTAGATGCTGAAAGTTCCGATGAGTGGGTTTGTAGTAAAAGAGGAAAGTTCAATATGATATTCCAGTTTGAGCATCTAAAGTTATGGGATTATGAGGGGAAAGCAGAATTTTCTCCAAAAGCATATAAAGATGTTTTAAATAAGTGGCAGATAGCTTTAAAAGATAAGGGGTGGAATGCTCTTTTCATAGAGAATCATGATATACCAAGAAGTACATCGACATGGGGTAACGATAAGGAGTATTGGTCAGAATCAGCGAAAGCTTTTGCAACAGCATATTTTTTACAAAAGGGAACTCCTTTTATATACCAAGGACAAGAGATAGGTATGACTAATACAAATTTTGATTCACTTTCAGAGTTTAAAGATGTAAAAAGTTTAAATGAAGGAAAAGAAAAACTAGAGGCTGGAGTACCGGAAAAAGATGTTTTGGAGATTTTATCAAATACATCTAGAGATAACTCTAGAACTCCTATGCAATGGGATGATTCAGAGAATGCTGGATTCACTTTAGGACAACCTTGGTTAAAAGTAAACGAGAATTATAGAGTTATAAATGTAAAAAATCAACTGAATGATAAAAATTCTATTTACAACTATTATAAAAATTTGATAAAGTTAAAAAAAGAAAGCAGAACTTTAATACATGGAGATTTTAAACTGATTTTAGAAAGTGATGAGGATGTGTTTGCATATTTAAGAGAATCAGAAGATAAAAAATATTTGGTTTTAGCTAATCTGAGTAAAAATGAGAAGACTTTAGATCTTTCAGAGTTTGAATTAAAAGATGAAAACATAGTGATATCTAATTATCAAAATATGACTAGAGAATCTAAAGAGTTTCAGATTAGAGCTTATGAAAGTGTAGTTTATAAAATTTAATAATAGGGGAGTGTTAAAATGAAAAAGAACGGTTTAGTATCATTTGATTTTTGGCAAAAATTAGGAAAGGCTTTAATTGTGGTTATAGCAGTTATGCCTGCAGCAGGACTTATGGTTTCTATTGGAAAACTTTTGGGTAGTAGTGGACTAGATATGTTAGGAAGAATCATAGAGGATATGGGTTGGGGAGTCATAGTAAACTTGAATATTCTTTTTGCTGCGGCGATCGGGGGATCGTGGGCAAAAGAGAAAGCTGGCGGAGCATTTGCAGGAGTTATGGCATTTATACTTACGAATAGAATCACAGGAGCCATATTTGGTATAAATGGAGCGATTTTAAGCAATCCAGATGCTATTGTAAAATCACTTACAGGGCAAGAGTTGCTAGTTAAAAACTATTTCACGAGCGTTATGGGTGCACCAGCTTTAAATATGGGAGTTTTCGTAGGAATACTATCAGGATTCTTAGGAGCGGTACTATTTAATAAATATCAAAACTTTGATAAGTTACCAAAATCTTTAGCATTTTTCAATGGAAAAAGATTTGTCCCATTTGTAGTTATATTTGGTTCGTTTGTAATGGCAACAATTTTATCGCTTGTTTGGCCATTCGTTCAGTGGGGACTAAACAGTTTTGGAGAATGGATAGCAACTTCTAGAAATACAGCACCAGTTCTTGCACCATTTGTCTACGGAGCTTTGGAAAGATTACTGCTGCCATTTGGATTACATCATATGTTAACAATTCCTATGAACTATACAGAACTTGGAGGAACATATACAGTTTTAACAGGAGCAGCAGCGGGAAGTGTAATGGCTGGGCAAGATCCAATCTGGTTAGCTTGGATAACTGATTTAAATAATCTGAAATCTGCAGGAGATATTGCAGGTTATAAAAATCTTTTAGAAACAGTTGTACCTGCAAGATTTAAAGCTGGACAAGTGATTCTTTCAACAGCTTCGCTGTTAGGAATTGGACTTGCGATGTTAAATAATGTAGATAGTGATAAAAAAGCTCAGTATAAAACAATATTTTTATCATCTATGTTAGCTGTATTTTTAACAGGAGTAACTGAACCGATAGAATTTATGTTTATGTTCGTAGCTCCAGTATTGTATGTTGCATATGCAGTTTTAACAGGAGTAGCTTTTGCTCTTGTGGATATAATATCTTTAAGAGTTCACTCGTTTGGATCTCTTGAGTTACTATCTCGTTTACCGCTGATGATAAAAGCAGGATTATATAGAGATTTGATAAACTTTGTTATAGCTTGTGGAGGATTTTTCTTCTTGAACTACTCTTTATTCAACTTTATTATTAAAAGATATGATTTACCAACACCGGGAAGAAAAGGAAACTATATTGATGATGAAGAAGCGGTTACAGAGAAGAAAGAGGTTTCAGAATCAGCAGATATGATTCCTGTTAAAATTATAGAACTTTTAGGTGGAAGTGAAAATATAGTTGAAGTAGATGCGTGTATGACTAGACTTAGAGTTACAGTCAAAAATTCAGAAGTTGTTGGAGATAAAAACCTTTGGAAAAAAACAGGTTCGATAGGTCTTATAGTGAAAGACTGTGGAGTTCAAGCTATATATGGACCAAAAGCAGATATATTAAAATGTAAAATAATAGATATACTAGGGAGATAAATAAAATGAAACTACTTACTTTGAACTGTCACTCATGGCAGGAGGAAAATCAAATAGAAAAAATGAAATACCTCGCCGAAGTTATTGTTCAAGAGGGGTATGATATAATAGCGTTACAAGAGGTGAATCAACTTATAGCGGATAAAATTGTCTATAGTGATGTGAGAGAAAGTAATTTTGCATATATACTTTGTGAAGAGTTGAAAAGAATAGGAGTAATTTATAACTTTGTTTGGGATTATCACCATATAGGTTATGATGTTTTTCATGAAGGGACTGGCATTCTATTTAAAGGAGAGATTGAAGAGCATATAAGTGATTTTATTGGAACTTCAAAAGATACTAATTTTTGGAAAAGTAGAAAATTTACTATGATATCACAAAGTATAGGGGAAGAGATTGTAGATTTCTATAGCTGTCATCTTGGTTGGTGGAATGATTCTGATAACTCTTTTGAAAAGCAAGTTGATGATTTATTAAAATTTGCGAATGAAAGAGGAAATAGATATTTTCTTATGGGGGATTTTAATAATGATGCCAATGTTAGAGGAGAGGGATATGATTATCTTTTGGAAAGAGGGCTTAGGGATACATACTCCTATGCTTTAAAAAATGATGATGGAGTTACAGTTCCTGGAGCTATAGCTGGATGGGAAGGAAAATGTAATGCCTCAAAAAGAATAGATTTTATTTTAAGTAATAGAGATGAATTAAAAATAAAATCTAGTGAAGTTATTTTTAATGGAAAAAATAGAGATGTAATCTCTGATCATTTTGGAGTAGCTGTAGAGACTTTCTAATTTAGAAAGTCTCTTTGAGGCTTTCCTAAAAGGAAGCCTTGACCATATTCGACAGAGTTTTGAATAAGAAATTCTAAATCCTCTTGTTTTTCTATACCCTCTGCAACAATTTTTAAACCTAAACTTTTCATAATTTTAACTAAACCTTTGTATATAACTTTTCCTTTTTGTTCATCTTCGTTCATAGCTAAAATTAGTGATCTATCAAACTTTACTATATCTACTGGAAGTGTCGCTAGAAGTCCAACCGTAGAATATCCAGCTGTGAAATCATCCATAGATATAAGTATATCTCTTTCTTTCAATTTTTCCAATCTTTCAATTGTAGTTTTTGAATTAGTTAAAATCATAGTTTTTGTTATTTCAATCTCTATATTTTTTCCATCAACTTTATAAAAATTTAGAAGATCAAAAATATATGGAATCATATCCTCTCTCATAAAAGTTTCAGATGACATATTAAATGACAGTCTAAAATCATTTTTAATAGATTTTTTATCTAAAAGAGATGCAACTTTTTTTATAGCTTCTTCAGCGATTTTATAATCAATTTTATAAACAATTCCCATTTTTTCAGCTAAAGGAATAAACTCTGCAGGACTTATAAACTTAAGTTCATGATTTTCCCAACGAGCTAGAGCTTCAGCACCGCTTAAAGTATTGTCACTAAGATTGTATTTAGGTTGAAAAACAGCATAAAACTCGTTGTTTATTGAAGTTTCAAGAAGAGATTTGATTTTTTCATTTCTTCTTGCTCTTTCAATAAAGTTGCTTGTTGCCTCTTTATACCAAAGTTCACTGTTTTTTTTGATTGCTGCGATAGCCATATCAGAGCACTTTAAAGATTCATGTAGTGAGATACAACTAGATTTTTTATGATAACCTAAAGTAAATGAAACATTATATTTTTTCATTAAAAAAGAGTTAGAAAATAACTCTCTTAGTTTTTCTATTTTATCTGAAGGATTTTTGATATTATATGAAAATATGTAGAACTCGTCTCCAGAAATTCTAAAAATCTCATCTTTTATAAAGATTTGTTTTAAGAATATACTTGTTTGAGATAAAACTAGATCTCCCTCTTCATGACCGTATAGATCATTTACTTTTTTAAAATTATTAAGATTTAATAAAAATGTAACCCCTGTACTAGAGTTTTTCGATTTACAAAACTCGTTATAAGTTTTTCTGCTATATAGCTTTGTTAAATCATCTTTTGTTAATTGCTTTTTTACTTGTAAATACTTTAAAAATACTCCTATTTGAAATACGATGAAAATTAAAAGCATAAAATTAATGCCCACTATTCCTCCCCTTGACATAAAAATTAAATGAAATGCCTCATAAATATATCATTAAAATTAGGAAAAAGCAATATAATTTTTTCAGAAAAAATACACTTTATTTTGCTTTAAGTGGACTAGTGGTTTTTTGTAGTTTTATATGTTCGATAAATAGAAAAATACAATATTTTGCGTATGAAAAAAAACCACTTCTTATTTAGAAGTGGCTTTAACTTTTTTCAAGAAATTATAAAATACGAATGAAATTATTCCGGTAGTGATATAAAGTTGAATTCCAGCTATATTTCTAAGTATATTTGAATATTCTACAAGATTTATACTCGCTAAGTAAGCACTCATTCTGAATGTTGCAACTGTTCCAACAGCCATTGGGAAGGTAGTTCCTGCAAATCCTGGATGGAAGTTAAAACTGAAGAACTTTGGAATACTTAATAGAATAGAGATCAGAGTAATGAAAACTATTCCATAAAGGAAAATAGCAACTTTAAGATTTGGTTCTTTCATAACATTTAAATAGCTAATAGCACAAAGACTTGACGGTGCCAATAGAATAGCTTTTGTGTGATAAACCATATCTGGTAACGGTTTTGTAATAAGTCTTCTAATCATAAATGGTATTATTGAGAAGAAAGCTATCAAACCATAGATTGTAACCCATTTTAAAATAGTAGGTTCATTCATAGCTCCACCAACAACAACAGAAACCATTATTCCATTATAAGTAACAAACCAGCTAGGTACAAAAGTTTCAATTTTGAAGTTTTTAATTACATTTCTATATGTGAATATACAGATAGCAAATGCGTGGAAGAAAACTCCAAATAACCATAGATTTTTTCCTAAGAAAGGGCTATATGGAAGTAAAAATGCCCCTATGATCATCGCTAGCATAGAGTATGTTCCATATAAACTAGCAGGAATTGTATTGCTATACTCTGCTAAAAAAGCCTCTTTGTGTCTAAATATTTTAATTGTTGCTAAGATAAATACTACTATTCCAATAATCATAAAAATACTTCTAAGAAGAGTAAAGTTTAGTAGTAGATAAGCGTTTGCAAGAGTACATGCACCAACTGTTGTGGCGATAGCTCCTACAGGAAAACGTTCAAGCCTATCAAGTGTTGTTTTAATCATTTTCATCTCCTTTTGTTTTTAGTCTTTATATTCAAATTGTAGTTCTGAATCTATATTGAAGAAGTCTGAATAATCAATATTGAATACTGATTTTTTTATTTTTGATATATCTATATAAAGTCTTATAAGTTGTGCTAGTACACCTGTGTAAGCTAAGTCACCTTGAATTATAGCTCCATATATATGTCCATCTTTATGAGCAATTTTTTTATAAACACCATTTCTTTCTCTGATGCTTTCAACAGTCAATCCTTCAATTTTATCAAATGCACTGTGACACCCTAAAGATAGAGTAGGAATATCAAAGAAGTTCATAGTTGATTTTGCGTAGAAGAAATCATCCATATCTCTTTCAACTCCAGCCATATTTGATGTTGCAGCAATCCCCTCTTTTACAGCCACAGGCCAGATAGTTCCTCTACCACTTACATCCCCAGCTCCATATACATCTTTTACATTTGTTTCACCTTTTGGATTGAAAAGTAATCCCAATCTATCAGTGGCAATAGATGTATTTTCTAAAAATTGAATATTAGGACGAACACCAGCACAAACTATAACTAAATCTGCTGGGATGTGCTCGATATCAGTTCTGTCCTCTCTAGTAGTTTCAAAATATAATCCATTTATCAGTGAGTCATTTTCAGGATTTACATCAAGACCTGTTACTTTTGAAGTGAAGTGTAGATCCACTCCATGTTCAATCATTTTTTCTTCATAAGCTAAAGAAGCTTCTTTATCCAGTTGAAGTGGAAGCAATCTATCTGCCATCTCAATTAGCGAAATTTTAGCATCTACATTTTCATTATGTAGCAATCCAACAACAGCATCCATACCGATAAGCCCTGCTCCAACAACAACTATGTTTTTGCTAGTTTTAGAAAGTTCTAAAATTGTATTACAGTCATCTAAAGATTTTAAACCAACAATATTCGTTTTTCCATGAATATTTTCAAGAGGAGGGAAGAATGGTCTAGAACCAGTTGCAATCAAAACTTTGTCATAAGTTACAACTTCACCGTTATCTAATTGTATAGACTTATTTTTTTCATCTAAAGAGATAACCTCTCTACCTTTCATCCAATTTATATTGTTTTTTTGGAAGAAATCTTTATCGACAAAGTTTATTCCTTCAACATCTCTCATATTTCCAATATAGTGATGAAGAATACATCTAGAGTAAACTTCTGTATCTTTTGAGATTAAAATAATCTCTGCATTTTTATCTAAAGCTCTTAGGTTTTCAGCTCCATTTATTCCAGCAGCCGAAGCACCAATTATAACATATCTCATTTTTAAACCTCCTCAAGAGTGATAGCAGCCATTGGACATTTAGCCACACATTGTGGCCCGTCAGGATTATGTGTACACATATTACATTTCATAATCTCTTTTTTAGTAGCTTTATCCTCTTTTAAAGTTCCATATGGGCAGGCCATAATACACATATAGCAGCTAGCACACTTCTTTTTATCATAAGTAACATAACCAGTTTCACTGTCTTTTCT
Source organism: Cetobacterium sp. ZWU0022 (assembly GCF_000800875.1). Classification (NCBI taxonomy): domain Bacteria; kingdom Fusobacteriati; phylum Fusobacteriota; class Fusobacteriia; order Fusobacteriales; family Fusobacteriaceae; genus Cetobacterium; species Cetobacterium sp. ZWU0022. Next base: position 46,129 of record NZ_JRJZ01000117.1, on the reverse strand, counting down.
CATAGCTCCACTCATACAAGTGTAAACACACTCTGGCAAATCACAATTTCTACAGAATATTGGTGAGAATTTAAAATCACTGCTCAGCACGACTCTATTTCTAGAGTCGGCAGAGTCGTGTGAAACTAAGCAAGCACTAACACAAGTTAGGCATCCAATACATTTACTTCTATCTATTTTTATTCTTTTCAAAGTAATCCCTCCTAATTAATCTTCTCTATAGAGACAGGTGCATATTTATATGATGGCTCTTTAGAGTAAGGGTCGTATATAGAAAGTGTAAGATTATTTGTTTCTATATAGTGAATAGGTGCATATAAAACATCGTGAGGCAGATTTTCTGTAAGTAGTGCATAGAATTTACTACTTCTACCATTGATAGAGTGAACAAGAATCTCCTCTCCATTTTCAATACCTAATTTCTCTCCTAAGCTTTTAGAGATATAGATATATGATTTATTAGATGTTGAATCATTTACATAAGTTATCTCTCTTGTTCTAGTTTGAGTATGCCATTGACCAACAGTTCCTCTTCCAGTGTTTAAAACGTATGGGAACTCTGCGTTTGTTGGAACAGGATTTTCAGCGATATCTTCAAACATAAATTTAACTTTTTTGCTAGGAGTGTAGTACTCATTATTTTCATAAAGTCTTCTTTCATGATCAACTAAAACTTCACCCTCACGGAATGGCCACTGAACACCATATCCCTCTTCTAAAAGTTTATAGCTAACTCCAGTTATATCACAAGGAGTTCCTTTTGTAACAGCTTTCATCTTATTGAAAACTAACTCAGGAGTTTCCCAACCATTTAGTAAATCTCCCATTCCTAAAGCTTTTCCTAAATTGTATATAACTTCAAAGTCAGTGAATCTTCCCTCTGGTTTTGGCAGCACTGGATTTAGTTTAGAGATTCTTCTCTCTGTGTTAATAAGAGTTCCCTCTTTTTGAATTCCAGATACAACTGGTAGGAATAGATCTGCTAACTCTGAACTATCAGTGTTTGGATATAAATCTTGAACAACGAAAAGTTCTAATTTTTCAATTGCTTTTTTGAACTCATAGTTATTTGTCCAAGAGTGTCTAGGGTTTGTACAAAGAATCCAAAGAGCTTTTATCTCTCCAGAGATTATTTTTTCTATAATAACATTGTATGGTAAAGTTGGTTTTGTTGGGAATATAGCGGGGTCTAAACCTAAAGCTTCTCCAACAACTTTTCTCTTAGCTTCATCAGCATACTCTCCACCACCATAAAGTCCAGTAGTGTTACTGAATAAACGAGAACCCATAGCGTTGCATTGCCCAGTTATAGAGTTAGCTCCTGTTCCAGGTCTTCCAATATTTCCAGTCATAACAGCTAAGTTTATTATTCCTTGAGCAGTTCTAACAGCTTGGTAACTTTGGTTGATACCCATAGTCCACCAGAAAGAAACGGCATCTCCTTCGTGGATAAGTGTTGCTAAAGTTATAAACTGATCTTTTGTAATTCCAACAGTTTCTTCAATATCATCTATTGAGAACTTACTTACATGCTTTTTGAAATCTTCAAAGTTCTCAGAGAAATTTTCTATGTATGAGTTGTCTATCCAATTTTTTTCGATTAAGTAGTTAGCTATAGTATAGTAAAGAACAAGATCACTTTTTGGTTTTATGCAGAAGAAATAGTCAGCATTCATAGCTGTTTCACTTTTTCTGATATCTATAACGATAACTTTTTTATTTTTATTTTTATTTTTTCTTACTCTATCCCAGATGATAGGATGAGCTACAACAGGGTTAGCTCCAGTAAAAATGATTGTGTCAGAAAGTTCAAAATCGTTTAAAGTATAAGGAGGAGCATCAAAACCAAAACTTTGCTTATGAGCTACAACCGAAGTTGCCATACAAAGTCTTGTATTTCCATCTAGTTGTCCACCTACATAGTTTCTAAAAACATGTCCAACTAAAGCCATCTCTTCTAAGGCAAGTTGACCAGTACTTATAGCAGCTACACTTTCTTTACCATACTTCTCTGTGATATCTTTTAATTTTTGGCTGAAAAGTGAGTAAGCAGAGTCCCAAGATATCTCCTCTCTTCCGGTAGATGTTTTTAGTATAGGGTTTTTAGGAAAATCATCTGAAGTAAGTTGCTTATCTAAGTTAAGCCCCTTAATACAGCTGAAACCTTTATTAACAGGATATTTTTCAGATGGAACAACCTTTTTAATAGATCCGTTCTCCACATAAAAATCCATGTTGCAAGCAAGCGAACAATAGTTGCAAGTCGTTTGAATTTTATTCATAATACATCTCCTCCTTGGTATACAAGTATTTTATCTATTATAATACTTTTAAATAAAAAAAAGTAGTGTGATTAAAGTCACACTACTATAAAAAAGCTCAAAATTTATTCTAAATATGTTTAAACTATTGTGTTACTAGCTCTAAAGGTACAGGAATAAATGTAGGAATATTTTCTTTTTTTATTACTTTATCAGCAGCAATAATACCCTCTGCACCAATTTCTCCAGGTTTTTGTGCAACTGTTGCAGCTAATTTACCCTCTTTAACGGCTTTAACAGCGTCCTCTGTAGCATCAAAGCCAACGATTAAAACATCTTTTTTACCCGCAGCTTCAATAGCTCTTAAAGCTCCAAGAGCCATCTCATCGTTATGAGCAAAAACAGCATTGATTTCAGATTGACCTTGAAGTATGTTTTCCATAACATTAAGCCCCTTTGTTCTATCAAAATCAGCAGCTTGCTTAGCAACTATATCTAATTTTCCAGCAGCAGCTTTATTAAACCCTTCTCCTCTATCACGAGCAGCAGTTGTTCCAGGAATTCCTTCAAGTTCAACAACTTTAACTGATTTTCCCTCTAACTTTTCGATGATAAAGTTTCCAGCTAACTCTCCACCAGCAATGTTATCAGATGCAATGTGAGCTACCACTTTTCCACTGTTAGAAGCTCTATCTAAAGTTATTACAGGTACTTTACGACGGTTAGCAGCTTTAACTGATGATATAACTGCATCAGAATCAGTTGGGTTTATAAGTAAAACGTCTATTTTATTTATAAGTAGATCCTCAACATTTCCTAACTCTTTAGAAGGGTCATTTTGAGAGTCTAAAACTATAATCTCATGTCCCATCTCTTTGGCTTTAGAAACTGCTCCCTCTTTAAGAGTAACGAAGAAAGGGTTATCTTGTGTTGAAACAACAAATCCAATTTTTGCAGCTTCAGCAAGAGTACTCATTCCTAAAACTAGAGTCATAAATCCTAAATACTTCAATCTATTTTTCATAATTAACCACCCATTTTTTTATTTTAAATACTGTTATTTTGAAGATTTTTTATCTATTAAAACCGCAATAAGAATTACAGCAGCTTTTACCATCATTTGATAGTATGACGAAACATTTAAAAGGTTTAAAGCGTTTCCTAAAACACCTATGATAATTGCACCAAGGGCAGTTCCAGCAATACTTCCAATTCCACCAGCCAGTGATGTTCCTCCAAGAACAACAGCAGCGATAGCATCCAATTCATAACCAGATCCAGCGGTAGGTTGAGCAGAACCAAGTCTAGATGTGATGATAACACCCGCTAATGCAGAGAGAGCTCCTGCAACTCCATAAACAAGAGTTTTATATTTAGAAGTGTTTACTCCAGAAAGTTTAGTTGCTTCTTCGTTTCCACCAATAGCATAGATATATCTACCAAATTTCAGATTATTTAAAATGTAGTATCCAGCAATGAAAAGAGCAATCATAATATAGATAGGAATAGGAATATCAAGGATATATCCTCCACCGATATTATCAAAGAAATCTCCGCCATCTCTAACAGGGATAGGTTTTCCATCTGTGAAAACAAGAGTTGCTCCTCTTAAAAGAGTCATAGTAACAAGAGTTACGATGAAAGGCTGAAGTTTTGCATAAGATATTAATAATCCATTAAAAATACCAAATATAGCACCAAGAACAATAGCTATAAAAATAGCAAGTACAGGATTAACTCCATTAGCTATTAAACTTGCTCCCATAGCTCCAGTTAAAGCTAGAATAGAACCAACAGATAGATCGATTCCACCTGTTAAAATTACAAGAGTCATCCCAATAGCGATAACTGAGTTTATAGATGTTTGTCTTAAAACATTTAAAATATTTCCCATAGATAAAAATCTTGGATTTAAGAATGAAACTATTATAGAGAAAACAATTAACCCGATTAAAGGTTTATTGTTATATATTTTTTTTAACATTATTTATTTTCAACTCCTACTGCATATCTCATTATTTTTTCTTGAGTGAACTCATCTTTTAAAAGTGTTCCACTGATTTTGTGTTCATGGACAACCATGATTCTGTCGCTTAATCCCATAACTTCCGGCATCTCTGATGAAATCATAATTATACTTAAACCTTTAGTTTTAAGTTCGTTTATAACATCATAGATCTCTTTTTTAGCTCCAACGTCAACTCCTCTAGTTGGTTCATCTAAAATAAGAATTTTAGGATTTGTTAAAAGAGCTTTTGCTATAGCAACTTTTTGTTGGTTTCCACCACTTAAGTTTTTGATAATTGCATTCTCTGAAGGAGTTTTTATACTGAATTTTTCAATGTATTCTTGAACAGAGTTATTTTCTGATTTTTTATTTAATCCAAACTTTTTAGAGAAGAATTTTAAAGATGAAAGAGTCATATTCTCTTTTACGCTTAACCCTAGAACTAAACCGTCTCCTTTTCTATCCTCTGAAACATAAGCTATTCCATTATTTACTCCAGATTCAGGTGAAGTGATATTAACCTCTTTTCCATCTACAAAAACTTTTCCAGAAGATTTTTTATAATAACCATATATAGTTTTAACAAGTTCACTTCTTCCTGCTCCCATAAGACCAGCAATTCCAAGAATCTCTCCTTTTCTTAAAGTGAACGATGCATTTTTAACATATTCACCAGAAAGGTTTTCAACTTTTAAAACTTCATCGCCAGGAGTTACAACTACATTTGGGAATTGCTCATCAAGAGTTCTTCCAACCATACTTTGTATAATGTAGTTTTCATCTATATCTTTAACTTCAGCTTCAGAGATAAACTTTCCATCTCTTAAAACTGTAATGTCGTCACAGATTGCAGGAATCTCTTTTAATCTGTGTGATATATAGATGATACTTCTTCCTTCTGAAGTAAGTTCTCTTATAACATTGAAAAGACTTTCAGTTTCTTTATCAGTTAGAGCATCAGTTGGCTCATCCATAACTATAAGTTTAGCATTTTGAGAAAGAGCTTTAGCAATCTCTATCATCTGCATTTTTCCAATTGTCAAATCTTTAATAAGAGTTTTCTCGCTATCTTCAACATTTAAAAGATCTAGTAAAGTTCTAGCTTCTCTATGCATAAGAGTCCAATCAATTTTTCCAAAACTATTAGTAAGCTCTCTTCCTAAAAATATATTTTCAGTTATACTCATATGTCCGATTAGATTTAGCTCTTGGTGAATTATAGCTATTCCAGCCTCTTGTGAATCTTTTGTTCCCTTGAAGGCAACCTCTTTTCCTTTGAAGGCCACAGTTCCAGCATCTTTAGTGTATATACCAGTCATTATTTTCATAAGAGTGGATTTACCAGCACCGTTTTCTCCCATCAAAGCCATAACTCTTCCTTTGTAAGCGTTTAAAGAAGCTCCATCTAAAGCTTTAACACCAGGGAAAGATTTATGTATACCTTCCATTTTTAAAATAATCTCTTTATTCATTTTAGAAAACTACTCCTGACTTTAAAATTATATTTGCATAAGGAGTACACTCTCCAGTTCTAACAATCGCTTCACTATCTTTTGTAGTCTCTTTAAACTCTGTATGAGTTACAAAACTGATTTTAGGGTTCATTCCATTTTTTTGGAAAGTTTCAAGAATTTCATTATAAACAGTAGGATTTATAGTTTTAATCTCCTCTGCTAAAACAACCTCTTCAACCATCATCTCAGAAAGAATAGCATCTAAAGTTTTTATAAAACTAGGGAATCCAGCTTCTATAGCTAGATCAATTCTTTTAACTCCTTTTGGGAATGGAAGGCCTGCATCACAAACAGTTATGTGTGATGTATGTCCAATTTTTGATATTTCATAAGATAATTCGCTATTTAAAAGTCTTCCTCTTTTCATTACTATTCTCCTTTAAAATTTAATACTTCTTCTAGAGTTGGGATAGAAGTTTGTGCTCCAATTCTAGTTACAGAGATTGCTGCAACACGAGTTCCTCTATCGATTGCCTCTTCAAAAGTTAATCCAGCAGCTAAACCATTTACGAATCCACCAATGAAACTATCACCAGCAGCAGTTGTATCAATAGCTTTTACTTTATAAGCAGGGAAAGATTTTTTAATCTCTTTACTTATAAACATGCATCCTTTACTTCCTAAAGTTACAATCAGTCCTTTAACACCTTTGTCTAGTAGAATATGAGCTGCTTTCACAACACTTTCCTCATCTGTTACAGGAATTCCAGATAAAATCTCTAATTCAGTTTCGTTTGGAATAATATAATCAGAGTTACTAATGATTTCAGAATCAAGTTCTCTAGCTGGAGCAGGGTTTAAAATTGTAGTTTTCCCTAACTCTTTAGCTAATTTTAAAGAATATTTTACAGTTTCAACTGGAATCTCTAGTTGAGCAACAACTATGTCACAGTTTTTTATAGTTTCAATATGTCTATCTATATAATCGTTATCTACAGAGTAGTTTGCACCAGGAACAACGATTATTCTATTTTGTCCATTCTCTTCAACGATAATTTTCGCAATACCAGTAGCTTCATCACAATATTCAATGTTAGAAACGTCTACTCCATCTTTTTTCATAGAGTTTAAAAGAATATCTCCCATACCCTCTTTACCAATTTTTCCTAGCATAGTTACTGAGCTGTTCATTTTTCCAATAGCAACAGCTTGATTAGCTCCTTTTCCACCAGGAATCTGCATGAATTTTTTACCTAAAAGAGTTTCTCCACCACGAGGTGCTCTCTCACAAATTGTAACTAAATCCATGTTAATGCTTCCAACAACAACGATTTTTTTCATTCTTAATATCTCCTTAAATAATATGTCGAAATAATATATTGTGATTTAATAGTGTACACAATTACACCTAAAACTAGTTAATACCTTTAATGTAGCACACTAAAAAAATATTGTCAATAGCATAAAAGCTGAAACCTTGTGAAAAGTTTCAGCTTTTATGCTTCTCAATCTCCCAACTCATGATGGTTCTTATAATTACAATAAGTAAAACTAAAATTATGTTTTGAAGATCTCTTAATATAATTGTGTCGATAATATCTGCGATAATCAGAAATTGCAAACCGACTAAAATATATTTATCAAAGTTATCTCTCATAATTTTACTAAAACTTAATTTCTCTTTATTGGGAAATAAAAGTTTTAAACTTTTTAAAAAACCAAAACAGATAACACCAATAGAAAGAGCTGTAAAGAAAAAAGCTAACCAGTGTAGAAAAACTTTAAAAAAATCCATAATAAAATGTTCGAATGTAAGCATAAAAACCTCCCGAAGTAATTTAATCCTTTAATTTCTACAAAAAAAAATAAATCTTCCTTTTATTTAAAAGAAAAACATTTATATTTTAACTTTTTTTACTGAGGTAAAATAACTAATATCTAAAAAATAAAAAAATATTGTAAAAGTGTTCAAAATACAATATAATCGTTTTATAAATATAATAAACACGTGTTCACGAAACAAAAAAATATTTTTTTGTTAGAGAATGGAGGAAGAATGAAAATAAATAGTACTAAGGTAGCTCAGTTAGCTGGAGTGTCAAGAAGTACAGTTTCAAGGGTTATAAACAACTATTCAAATGTTCCGCCTGAAACAAAGGAGATTGTTTTAAGAGCAATAAAAGAGTTAGGATATATTCCAAATAGTAGTGCTCAAGTTTTAGCGGGAAAGAAAAGCAGAACTATTGGACTTTTTATCTATGGAGATAATAGTGATAAAAATAGAATATTGGATAATGGATTATCTTTTGGTTACTATCTTGATTTTATAAATAGAGTTTTGAAAGAATCTTTAAAATTGGAGTATCAACTTTTGGTAGATGTTATAAATGATGATACCTTTCATAAAATTGAATCTCTATATATGAATAGAAGCATAGTAGGTGGAGTTTTTATTGGATTTAAAGATGGAGATAAAAATATAGAAAATATTTTACAGAAGTTTTCACCGATGGTTTTGGTAGACTATACCTCTAATCCAATATCTTCAAACAATGAGGTTTATTATATAAATACAGATGATTTTACAGGTGCACTTTTAGCTACAAATCATCTGTTAGAAATAGGAAAGAGAAAAATAGTTCATATTTCAGGAGATAAAGAGAAACTTTCAGGTAAAGAGAGAGAAAAAGGGTATTTAGAAGCGGTTAAAAGTTTTGGAATCTCTCCAATAGTTTATAATGGAGATTACTCTGATGAAAAAGCAAGAGAGATTATGAAATCTATTTTAGATAAAGATGTTCAGTTTGATGCAGTTTTCTGTGCAAATGATAATATGAGTTATTGTGTGGATGAGATTTTAAAAGAGCGAGAGATTAAAGGAATCCCTATTGTAGGATTTGATAATTTAAGAAATACAATTCCGCTTGGAATAATGTCAGTCGCACCAGATATAAATAGCTTAGCTAAATTAGCTGTAGAACTCTTGGTAGTTGAAAGTAGTGAAAAAAATAGATTAAACTTTGTAAAAACTAGACTTATAAAGAGTTTGAATGAATATATAAAAGAGAGTTATTTAGATTAGTCGGGAGGAAAGATGATATACATAAATAAAGAGAATAGAGAGTTTCACTTACAAGGACCAAATACAAGTTATATATTCAATGTTATGAAAAATGAGCAGTTAGGTCATCTGTATTTTGGAAAAAAAATAAGACATAGAGAAAGCTTCAAACACTTTTTCTATCAACCCGAAGTAGGGATAGGAATAATAGCTCATCATGAAGATGACCCAGGATTTTCACTTGAGTATTACAAACAAGAGTATCCATCTTATGGAACGACAGATTTTAGAAAACCAGCTTTTGAGTTAGAGTCAGAGGATGGCAGCAGAGTTAGTGACTTCGTATATAAGGGATATAGAGTTTATAAGGGTAAGGAGAGATTAGATGGACTACCTTCAACCTATGTTGAAAGTGAGGATGAAGCAAATACGTTAGAAATTGAGTTAAAAGATGAAGTTTTAAACTGTAAATTATTCTTAACATATACGGTTTATAAAAATAGAGATGTAATAACAAGAAATGCTAGATTTGTAAATCATGGAACGGAAAAGATAGATATAAATAGAGCTATGAGTTTTGCCCTTGATCTACCTGATTATAACTATGAGATCATACATCTTTCTGGAGCTTGGGCTAGAGAAAGATTCATAAAAACTAGAAAATTAGAAGTTGGATCACAGTATATAGATAGTACAAGAGGAGCAAGTAGTGCTCATCAAAATCCATTCATAATTTTAAAGCGTCCGAATACGACAGAGGATTCAGGAGAGAGCATAGGATTTGCACTTGTTTACTCTGGAAATTTCTTAGCTCACGTAGAGGTAGATCATTTTGATGCCACAAGAGTTACGATGGGAATCAATCCATTTGATTTTAAATGGAATTTAAATCCCGGAGAGAGTTTTACTACACCAGAAGCAATAATAGTTTACAGTGAGAATGGAATGAATGAGATGAGTAAAACTTTCCATAAACTATTCCGTGAAAGAGTTGCTAGAGGTGAGTGGAGAGATAAAGAGAGACCAATTTTGGTAAATAACTGGGAAGCGACATACTTTGACTTCAACGAGGATAAGATTGTAGCTATGGCTTCGAAGGCAAAAAAATTAGGGTTCGAGCTTTTCGTTTTAGATGATGGATGGTTTGGAAAAAGAGATGATGATAAAACATCTTTAGGAGATTGGTTCCCGAATTTAGATAAACTACCTAATGGAGTTAAAGGATTAGGTGAAAGAGTAGTAAATGAAGATATAAGATTTGGACTTTGGTTTGAGCCAGAGATGATCAGTAAAAATAGTAAACTATACGAGGAGCATCCAGACTGGATACTTGGTGTAAAAAATAGAAGATTATCTATGGGAAGAAATCAGTATATTTTAGATTTATCAAAGCCAGAGGTTAGAAAGTATATTGTGGATATCTTATCTGAAAGATTCTCTGAGGCTCCAATATCTTATGTAAAATGGGATATGAATAGAAATATGACAGAGATAACTTATAGAGATCTACCTCATAAATATATTTTAGGACTTTATGAGATTTTAGAGGAGTTAACGACAAAGTTCCCACATATACTATTTGAGTCTTGTGCATCAGGAGGGGGAAGATTTGATGCAGGGATGCTACACTATATGCCACAAGTTTGGACAAGTGATGACACAGACGCAATTGTAAGATTAAACATTCAGCATGGAACATCGCTAGCTTATCCGCTTATAAGTATGGGAGCTCATGTTTCAGATATACCAAATCATCAAACAGCTAGAAAAACTAGTTTAGAGTGCAGAAATCATGTTGCAGCTTTTGGAAATTTCGGATATGAGTTGGATCTTTTAAAGTTTGATGAGAGCACTGAAGAGAGTGTAAAAAAACATCTGGAATTTTACAAAGAAAATAGGAGATTAATACAGTTCGGAGATTTCTATAGATTAGAAAGTCCGTTTGAAGGAAATAGTGCGGCTTGGATGGTTGTTGATAAGGAGAGAGAAGAGGCTTTAGTAGGGCACTTTACAATCTTAGCATCACCAAATCCAGGGTACAATGCAAAAGTGATATTAAAAGGATTAAATCCAGATAAAAAATACTCTGTAAATGGTGAGTTTGAAGCTTATGGGGATGAGCTTATGAACGTTGGAATTGTATTTCCACAACCAGATAGATATTTTTCAAAAGATTCAGAAACACAAGATTTCAAAAGTAAAGTTTTTAAGTTGAAAGAAGTTAAATAGTGATTTAAAGATAATTTAAAGATATTCACGGGAGGAGTAACAATGGTTAGTTTAAAAATGAAGTTATCATACGGTTTAGGTGCTCTTGGAAAAGATTATGCTTGTGCAATAGTTTATATATTCTTAATGTATTACTTTACAGATGTTTTAGGATTAGCTCCAGCATTTGTTGGAACGTTGTTTTTAGTTGCTAGAATGTGGGATGCTATAAATGATCCTGCTATGGGAATGCTTGTGGATAACACAAGAAGTAAATGGGGAAAATTCAGACCTTGGATTTTAATAGGAACAATTTTAAATGCTGTAACTGTTGTTGGAATGTTTACAAAGCCAGAGGCTTTTACAGGTAAAAGTTTATATATCTATATCTCAATAATGTATATACTTTGGGGAATGACTTATACAATTATGGATATACCTTTCTGGTCAATGATACCATCTCTTTCAAGTGATAAAAAGGAGAGAGAGCAAATTGCGGTTGTTCCAAGAATATTTGCAAGTTTAGCTTGGTTATCATTGGGAAGTTTCGGATTACCACTTATAGCGTATTTAGGAAAAGGAAACGAAGCTAGAGGATTCTCATTACTTTCATTAGGAATTGCAGTGATATTTATTTTTACTTCGATTTTAACTGTTATGAATGTAAAAGAGCAGGTTGTTAGCAAAAAAGCGAGTGAAAAGATAAACCTTAAAGAAGCTTTCAAGCTAATATTAAAAAATGATCAACTTGTAGCTTTAATAGGAACAGTTTTAATGTTCAACTTAATGGCTCAAATATCTGGTGGAGTTGCAATCTATTACTTTAAATATGTTGTTGGAATAGAAAAACTATTCTCGGTGTTCACAGGATTCTCTGGACTTGCAGAGATTGGATCGTTATTGATGTTCCCGATTCTTTCTAGTAAAATTGGAAGAAAGAAAGTATTTTTCCTAGCGTGTGCTCTTCCAGTTGTTGGTTTCCTGATGTTATTCTTCTCTGGAGTAATAGCTCCGGGAAATGCTACATTGGTTGCGATATCAGGAATCGTTGCAAAGTTAGGTTCTGGATTAACACTTGGAATTTCAACTGTAATGTTAGCTGATGTTGTTGATTATGGAGAGTTCAAGTTTGGTTCTAGAAATGAAAGTGTTATATTCTCAGTTCAAACATTACTTGTTAAATCAGCTTCAGCAGTTAGTGGATGGTTAATAGGTATGGGATTATCGATGGTTGGTTATGTACCAAATGTAGCTCAAACAGCTTCAGCTGTATTAGGGATAAAATATTTGATGATAGTGTTCCCAATTTTACTTTCTATTTGTGGGTATGTGATATATAGAAAATACTATAAATTGAATGGAGACTATTACGATGAGATTGTTGAAACAATAAGAGTGAAAAGAGAGATAGAGGCTTAAAAAAAGCCCTCGGTTTATAATAAGACCGAGGGCTTTTTTTATCCATTTTTTCTATCCTATAAAAATAGGTGTTTCTAAATTTTCTAGAAGATTTAAGCCTGTTCTATTTGTTATTTTCTCCATAAAGAATGAACGACTTAGATTTCCCATTAGAATCAAACTAGATTTGTTAGCTGCAAAATAGAAATCTTCAAGAGATTCATCTTTTGAACTAAAAGGAATAATATCCCCTTTATATCCTTTGTTTTTTAAAAGGTCTAGCAGATGGTGTTTCTCATAATCACAGTTCCAAGTTAAAATAGGGAAGCTTTCTAGATCTAAATTAGGGAAAAGATTTAAAAAATTATAAACACTCTTATTAACTTTTATTCCATCGTTAGATATTATGGAGATATTTTCAAAGCTAAGAGGTTTTCCTCTTAAAACAAGGATGGGTCTAAATGATATTTTTAATAGTTCTAGAAAGATATCATTTAAATATGAAGATTGTTCAATCATTAAAAGATCTGCGGTTTTTAAAAGAGTTTTAACTTCATCAACTCCAACTTCTGATTGAATCAATAAATTAGTATCGATATTGTATTTTTCAAAAGCTGAATTTATTTTAGAAATAAACTCATCCTCCATTCCGTTTAAAACAAAGGCAGCTTCACCTGAGTTTAGAAGTGTTTCACTTATAGGGGCTCTATAAGCGATGTCTCTAATATATAAAGGTACAAGTTCGAAGCCAAAGTGAGTTTTAAGATGTTGGTAGCTTTTTAAAATAAGATCTAAATTATTTCCGTTTTTTAATAATAAAACAACTTTTTTCATAATAAATCCCTCCTAAAGTGTAGAAAATTCTTCTAATCCTTATTTTCTAAAAAAAACAAATTTTCCTTTTATTAGTATAGGAAATATTAAAGGAATAGGCTATAATTTTTGTATTAAGAGGAATAAGAATTAAGATGTGAGGTGACGCTTTGGTGAGTTTTTTCAATTTTAGAAAAATACAGGAGATTTTCAGAAATATTTCAGAAAATATAGAACTTATTTTTGAGCAAAGAGATGGTAGAAATGAGATTTGTAGAATTTGTGGTAAGAGTGTTAATAACAATGATTTTTCGGTTCAATTCCAAGATGAATCTGAGGATAAGCTTACTTCAAGATGTTTATACTGTAATAAAACTTTTATAAAAGCAAAAGAGAGGATTTCGAGATAATCCTCTCTTTTGTTAAAATCTATTTTTTACCATAAAGTCTTTTTTCGATAGCATCAATAAATCTTTTTAAAACAAAGATTCTAGCGTAATATTTGTCATTGGCAGGAACTATATGCCAAGGAGCTGTAGTCGTTGAAGTTCGAGATATCATGTCCTCAATTGCAGAGTTATAATCTTTCCATTTTTCACGATTTCTCCAATCCTCCTCTGTGATTTTCCATTTTTTTTCAGGTGTATTTTCACGCTCTTTAAAACGTTTTAACTGCTCATCTTTTGAGATTTGTAACCAGAATTTTAAAACGATAGCTCCATCATCTATCCACTGCTTTTCCATATCGTTTATCTCTGCATATGAACGCTTCCATTCATAATTTGTAGCAAACTTTTCAATACGTTCAACAAGAACTCTTCCATACCAAGTTCTATCAAAGATAGAGATGTGTCCATTTCTAGGAATAGCTTTCCAGAATCTCCATAGATAGTGATGGTTTTTTTCAATAGTGCTTGGTGCAGCAATAGGAATAACATCATATCCACGAGGGTCCATACGCCCAACCAATCTTTTAATATTTCCACCTTTTCCAGCAGCGTCCCATCCTTCATAAGCTATAATTACAGGAATACGTCTTGTATAAATTTCATGATGAAGATTATAAATTTTCTTTTGAAGTTTTTCGAGCTCTTTTTTATACTCTTTTTTGTCTAGGGCTTTCTCTAGATTTATTTTATCCAGAGAGAACGGTTTTTTATAAGGTAAAAGAACATCATCTGGTCTAACTTCCTTTGCATTTAATTGACTCTCTATTTTTTCAACAATAATTCTGAAAATCTCTGACTTTGCTCCATAAATACTATCTGAAGAAATCACATTCCAACCACAATCGAAATTATTTGTACGTTCTAAAATATCTTCCCAAGTACCAGCAATAGTTTTATAATTAAAATTTTGTTGCCAAGCGTATGGGGTTACTTTCCATGACTGTGCTGGATTTTTTTTCGCTTTTATATATCTTTTTTTCTGAGTTTTTTTAGATACATGCAGAAAGAACTTTATAATAAGCATTCCACTTCTAAGAAGAGAACGTTCTATTTTATTTATCTCTTTACATCTTCTTGTAAGATTACTTTCCTCTGTAAAAGCATAATCATACCAAGATCTGTCAAAGATATGAAAATCTCCTTTTCCAGGGATATTTTCTATATATTGTTTAAAAGGTAGAGAGTTTCCTTCTAAAGGATGATTATGACTTACAACTTTATATCCTCTAGGATCTAAAGTAAGTAATATATCATTTATAACAGCACCTTTTCCTGAAGCTTCAAGGCCTTCAAAGATAATCAAAATAGGTAGCCCCTTTTCTTTAGCTGTTCTTTGAAGTTCACCAAGTTTTAATTTTAAAGGTTCAATTGTTTTTTCAAACTCTTTTCTTTTCATTTTAAGACAACTTTCATTAGTTAAAATACCCATAAAAAATCCTCCTTAAACTTATATTAATTTAACTTTTCACGATAATCCAAAAGATGCTTTATCATCAGATCATAACGAGCTGGAAATTTTTTACTGTTGTTTCCAAAATATTTTTGCATAATCTCTAGCTCTTCTATTTTTACAAAATCTTCTAAGGTATTTATACCTCTTTCATGAAGAAGATTGATAATTTTTGGACTTATTCCTTGAGAGAAGTTTATATTGAATTTGTTATTTAGATATTTTCTAAGAGATGTAGAGTTGATTTCAATTTCATGAAGCGTATTTCCTTCAATTGTGTTAACAACTTTCTTTTCATACTCACTTATCTCTTTTGAAATACTCTCAAACTCTCTGTCTGCAATCTCTAAAAATCCAGCTAAAAGTTTAAAACGTCTTTTTATATCTGGAGGAAGATGTCCGCTAAACTTGTAGTTTTTATCGTGCTCAACTTCGGCCCAAGCATGTTGTAAAATCGTTCTTACTTGAATCTCAAATTTTAAATCACGAAATCTTTCAAACTCTGGAAGAGCCAGAAGATTTTCAGGTAGAGTTGCAACAAGATGTATAGTTTTATATCCAACTTTATCTTCACCAAGATTATCACTTTTATCCTCACTGTTACTCTCGTCAATCAGAAAAACAGTTCTCAGATAGGCTTCGACAATTTTTGTTTCACTTTCTAAGAAGGTTATAACACGCAACCCGCAAAGATCAGTTGCTAAATCGATAGATGTATAGCCTTTTCGTTCTAATTTTTTTTGAAAACTTTCACGTGTTTTAGCACGACTAGTTATTGAGTGATAAACAATTTTCTCTTTTTCAAAGGAGTGTTTAAGAAAACGTTCTAATCTTTTACCCATTTTTCTGTAGAGCTCTCTATTTTTTTTATAATAATTTAAAATTTGAAATTGACTAAAATTAATATTTTCCATAGTTTCCATCCTTTAAATAAAAATATATATTATAGTTATATCACAAAAATTAAAAAATCCTTGTTTTTTTTATTTTATAATGCTACAATAGCTGAAATAATAAATCTAGGAGGTGTATTAAAAATGATAAAAAGAATAGATATTCAAAAAATTAATACATCTTTAACAGCGACAATTTTATTTTGGTGGTGGCCATAGTCAGTTTGTAACCTAGAAAAAAGGATACAAACTTATTTTAGCTTGGTAAAAACTAAAAAAGATTGTATCTGATAGATAAAAATGAGAAAAACATTTATTCCACAGGTATAGTCTGTGGATTTTTTTTATTTAAAATTTAGGAGGTGCGTTAAGTGAACGACAAAAGAGAGAAGTTTAGTAACAGAATTGGATTTATTTTATCATGTGTAGGAGCAGCTATAGGGCTTGGAAATATTTGGCTTTTCTCTTGGAAGCTAGGAACATATGGTGGAGGAGCTTTCTTAATTCCGTATTTTATATTTATGGCATTATTTGCGTATATAGGATTAGTTGGAGAGATATCATTTGGTAGAATGATGAAAAAGGGTGTTTTAGGTGTTGGTGAGTTGATGCAAAAAAGAGGTGTTCCTCTTGCAAAGATTTTACCAGTTTTGCCGATAGCATCTGTAGCAGGAATATTTACATTTTATGTTATAGTTTTTGGATGGATAATAAAATATTTTGTGACATATTTAACTTTAGATGTTGCAACAATAAATTTCGAACAATATTTTGGTAGTTTTGCTGGAAATGCCGAATCTATAGTTTGGCATTTGATTGCGGTATTAATCAGTATTGGAGTTATATCGTTAGGAGTTATAAAAGGTATCGAAAAGATAAATAAAGTTGTAATGCCACTGATGTTTTTAATATTTTTCGGTCTTATGATAAGATCGTTAACTCTACCTGGAGCTATGGAGGGAGTGAAGTATCTTTTAAATCCAGATTGGGATAAACTTTTAAATCCAGTGACTTGGGTTATGGCTTTAGGACAAGCTTTCTTCACGGTTGGTGTGAGTGGGTCAGCACTTCTTGTGTATGGAAGTTATTTAGATAAGGATGTTAATATATCTACAAGTGTAATTCAAACATGTGTTTTAGATACTTTGGCTGCACTTATGGCAGGGTTTATAATAATACCAGCAGCTTTTGCTTTTGGATTTAATCCCGGAGCAGGTCCAAGTTTACTGTTTATAACTTTACCATCTGTCTTCAATAATATTCCAGGTGGAAAGTTTTTAGGAATAATATTCTTTTTAAGTGTTATCTTTGCAGCGGTTTCTTCAGCTATAAATCAGTTAGAAGTTCCAGTAGAAGCAGCTATGCAAAAGTTTGGGATTTCAAGAGTTAAAGCGAGTGTTGTTGTTGGATTAGGGCTTTTCTGCTTAGGATTGCCACTTGATTTAGATATGAATATGTTTGGAGCTTTTGCTGATTTAATGACGATATATCTAATACCTCTAGGTGCACTTTTAGTTTTAGGATTCTATTTCTATGGTATAAAAGCTGAAGCTATAGAGTATGAGATAGATTCTGGTTCAAATTATAAGATAGGAAAATATGTTGTTAAAATAGGAAAATATATATTTGTTCCCGGAGTTATAATAATACTGATTTTAGGTGTTTTATATGGAGGGATAGGATAGAAGGGTGAGTCAATTTGACTCACCTTTTCGTTTACTTTCAGAAGGTGCTATGCTAGAATGAATTAATTCGGTGATAAAAGGGGTGAAATTATGTTAAAAACGGTCTTTATAAATCGGTCTAAAGAGATTATAAAGTTAGCTGTGCCGGCAGTTGGAGAGATGATCCTATATATGCTTATCTGGGTTTTTGATACGCTTATGGTAGGTAAATATGGAGGACAAACAGCTGTTTCAGCTGTAGGGTTCAGTTCTGAGATTATGTACACATTTATAAATATACTAATTGGTATGGGATTATCAATATCTATCACCTCTATAGTAGCTCGTTCACTTGGAGGTGGAGAGACAAAAAAAGCTAGGGATATGGCAAATGTTGGATTGAAGCTAGGGATTGGAATAGCCACTTTAGTTTTCCTAGTTTTTTACATATTTTCAAAAGATATTTTGATTTTAGCTGGAGCCAAAGATGATGTTTTAACTCTGGGGTATAGATATATGAGAATATGTTCGATGGGACTTTTATTTAATATGAGCACAAATATATTGAATGGTATATTTAGAGGGTGTAAGAATACAAAGACACCACTTTATGGGGCGGCACTTTTAAATATTGTTAATCTATCATTAGATTATGTTCTTATTTTTGGAAAGTTCGGCTTCCCAGAACTAGGTATTGAAGGAGCAGCTATAGCTACGGTAACTGGAAATGTCGTAGCATTTCTATTTATTTTGAACAGTTTGAAAAAATTACCTTTTAAATTAAGTTTGAAAGATAAAATGGAATTTAAAAATATGAAGGAACTGGTAAAGTTAGCTATCCCATCGGGACTACAAGAGGGTGCCTTCAGCATAGTGAGACTTTTGAGCGTAATGATGGTGATGAGATTAGGAAGTTTAGCATTTTCAGCTAATCAGATTTCAGTGACGATAGAAAGTATCTCCTTTATGCCTGGATGGGGATTCGCTATCTCTTCGGTGTCGTTAGTAGGATATAGTATCGGAAAAAAGGATCTGAAAGAAGCGAGAGAGTATGCTAATGTATCTTTATTCTTAGCTGTTATGGTCATGGGATTTTTCTCTTTGATATTTCTATTTTTCTCGGAAAATTTGGTTCGTCTTTTTATTAAAAGTGATGAAATTGAGGTTATAGCTTTAGGAGCAGCATGCCTTATGATTGGAGCAATCCAACAGATTCCAACGGCCATAGATATGGTGTTATCAGGAGCTTTGAAGGGAATGGGAGATACAAAGACACCGTTTAGAATAGTTCTGTTTTGTAACTGGTGTATAAGATTACCGTTGATGTACTACTTTATATATTTAAAAAAGATGCCAGTGACATATTTCTGGTGGATTACCTCACTTCAGTGGACAGTAGAAGCTGCAATTTTTGTAAAGTTCTATCGGGATAAATTTTATAAAAATGTAATATAATGAAAAATTATTAAAGTAATCAAGAAAAAAAGCTTAGAAGCCAGTAAAACCAGCTTCTAAGCTTTTCTTGTATCTTATTTATTATGTTTTCTAGCTATCTTAGGGAAGATAAGTCCAAGTCCAACTAAAACTATTGGAGTCATAATGTTAAGAGTAATTTGGAAGAACCACTCTGAACTGAATGTCTCAATATTTTTAGGGAAGATTCCCATTAGACAAGCAAATGATGTGAAGGCAAAACACCAAACTCCGATAGCAGTTGCGATCTTATCATTTTTAACAAATTTAAATCCAGAATTAGAGTGTAAGTTTTTGTTTCTAACAAATCCTCTAAGTCCTATATATGCTAAGAATACCCAAAGATATCTAAGAGGCATAACGATAGAGTTCAGATCTAGTAACCAGTTATAAAGGTTGTTCATATCCCCAATACCGATTGCAGGGATTATTATTAAAATTCCAACTAATACAGCTGTCAATTTGTAACCATTTATTGGTGCACCATTCTCATTAACTTTAGTGAAAGCAGCTGGTATAAAGTTTCTATCCCCTTCTCCGATTAATATCTTAAGTGGAGCATCAATCGAGAACATAAGTGCTGATATTTGAGATAGAGTATTAGCTACAGCATATAAAACCATAAGAGCATTTCCAACTCCATAGTATTCACCAAGAAGTTTGAATGCGTAGTATTGACCGTTCATCTTTAAGTCAGCTGGTATGTTGCTACTGTTGAACATAATTCCCATAGCGAATGATCCAAGCAGTGCAGACATTCCAACCATAGCTGCAAGAGCTAACATCCCTTTAGGGAAATTCTTATTAGGATTCTCAACATCTTTTACATATGGAGATATTTTTTCACAACCTCCAACAGCAAATACTAACATAGATATAGTAGTAAAGTATGTAAAGTCAAACTTAGGTAAAAACGTTGATAGTGTCCAAACCTCAGTTGCAGACTTTGCATCTACAAGAGATGGAGCAGCTACAGTTAGTAAGATATATAAAATACCCATAAAGAACATAGATGTTCCAGCAAGGGCTCCGATTTTCTTTAAAGAGTTCATTCCTTTAGATGATAACCAAAGGAATAGTATGAATATCCCTAAAACAATACTTTGTAAAAGTAATGGGTTAAATGTTTTTATAATATCTCCGTTTTGGAAGAAAACCCAACTTAATGCAACTAGTGCACTTTGTGGTTTTTGTGCTAAGTATGGGATGTGTACAACCCAATAAGTCCATCCAGCAAGATAAGCTATCATAGGACCATAAGTTGAGCCAACCCAACCTGAAACTCCTCCAGCTTTTTGTTCAAATACAGATCCCATCTCTCCTACCATAAGTGCATAAGGTAAGAAATAAAGAGAAAGGATTAAAATCCAAGATACAACAACTGTAAGTCCTTGGTTTGCGTAGTTATTAACAACGTTTCCAAATCCCCAAACAATTGTGAATCCCATCATTGCAAGCATACGCCAGTTTAATTTTTTTGATTCCATTGTTACAGTACTCCTTTTTGTTAAATATTTCACTTTAATATGTACAATTGTACAGTAAAAAAGTACATAAATCAAATATTTTTTATATATAAAAAAATGAAAAATGATTTTCAAAAAATATATACTATAAATTTGTTTCAAAAAAATATGAAGAAGATTAACAATTGAACAAAATAAATTTTAAATATACAATTTAGTATATAAAAAAATAAGGGGAGTGTGTGATGACGACTAAAAATAGAATAAGTGCATGGGAATTTTTCCAAAGCTTAGGAAAAACATTTATGTTGCCAGTTTCATTATTAGCAGCGATGGGAATACTTTTAGGAATAGGAGCAGCATTTACGGGTGGAACTACAATTGAGATGTTTCCATTTTTAGGAAATGGTTTTTTACAAGGTATATTTAATTTTATGATAAAAGTGAGTTTGGTAGCATTTTCATTTTTACCATTGATGTTTGCTGTTGCAATACCGTTGGGGATGGCAAGAGAAAATAAAGAGATTGCAGCATTCGCAGGACTTATGGGATATATATCTATGCAACTTGGAACAAATTTCTATCTGAGTGAAAGAGGGTTGCTAGATGTTGTAGATACAAGAATGGTTATGGGAATTCAAAGTATAGATACAGGAGCTTTAGGTGCTTTAATTTGTGGAGTTATAGTATTCTTTATTCATGAAAAGTTCCAGAATATAGAGTTACCAGATGCATTTTCATTCTTTGGAGGAACAAGATTTGTAGCTGTAGCTACAGTTTTAATAATGTCAGTTATAGGATTGTTTGTACCTATGGTATGGCCATTCTTTGCAGCTGGAATAAATAAAGTTGGAGCTATTATTGCAGGTGCAGGGGCGTTTGGACCATTCTTATTCGGAGCAGGAGAGAGATTGTTACTTCCGTTTGGATTACACCATATTTTAGTAGCAACAATTAGATTTACTGAAGCTGGGGGAACTTATGTTACAGCGGCTGGAGAAACAATTCACGGAGCTTTAAATATATTCTACAATCAGTTTGCAGCAGGACCAGAGTTTGTATCACCAGATGTAACAAAGTTCTTATCTCAGGGGAAAATGCCAACATTCATGTTTGGTTTAGCAGGAGCAGCATTAGCAATATATAAATCGGCGTATTTAAAAAATAGAAATAAAATAAAAGGTCTTCTTTTATCAGCGGTTGTTGCATCAGCAGTTGGAGGAATAACGGAGCCAATCGAATTTATATTCCTGTTTATAGCACCAGTTCTTTATGTGTTCCATGCTATTATGACAGGACTTGGATTTATGGTTATGGGATTATTAAAAGTAGTTATTGGAAATACAGATGGAAATATAATTGATTTCTTAGTGTTTGGAGTGTTCCAAGGCCTATGGACAAAATGGTACTTAGTTATTCCTGTGGGAATAGTTTGGTTCCTTATTTACTACTTTGTATTTAAGTGGTATATTGAAAAGTATGATATTCCTACTCCAGGAAGAGATAACTCAGAAGGAGCTCAGGAAGCTGTTGAAAGCGGAGATATAGCTGGATATACGGCAAAAATTATGTTAGAGGCTTTAGGTGGAAAGGATAATATAGTAAATTTAGATAACTGCATAACTAGACTTAGATTAGTAGTTAAAGATGCAAATTTAATAGATGTAGAAGCTGTTAAAAATGCAGGAGCAGTAAATGTTGTAAAACTTAGTGATACAAATGTTCAAGTTATAATTGGACCAAAGGTGCAAGTGCTGAAAAAGCAACTGCAAAAATTAATGTAAGATTAGGAGAGGGAGTAATCTCTCTCTTTCTTTGTAAGAAGGAGGATATTATGAGATTTGATGAAATTATAGATAGAAAAGGAACCTACTGTACGCAGTGGGATTATATAGAGGATAGATTTGGAGAAGGAACAAAAGATTTAACTCCGTTTTCAATATCTGATACAGATTTCAGATGTCCAGATGAAATTTTAAATGTTATATTAGAAAGAACAAAGCATGGTATTTTTGGATATTCTCGTTGGAATCACGAAGACTATAAGGGAGCTATAAAAGGATGGTACAATAGAAGATACAAAACATCTATAGAATCAGAGTGGGTTGTGTATGCTCCGAGTGTGATATATACAATCTCTATTTTGGTGGATAAACTTGTAGGAAAGGGTGGGAAAGTAATGACTCATACACCTAAGTATGATGGATTTACCAAGATTTTGAAACCTTATGAGCTTTTTGAGATAGAATTAAAAGAGACTCAAAAAGGTATCTATGAAACTGACTTTCTGAAAATAGAGGAAGGGTTTAAAAAGGGGGTAAAGTTATTTTTACTTTGTAATCCTGAAAATCCAATTGGAAAAGTTTGGGCTTATGAGGAGTTAAAAAAACTTATAGAGCTTTGCAAAAAGTATTCTGTAATATTAATTTCAGATGATATTCATATGGATATAGCTAGGAAAGAGGTAACTCCAGTTCTGAAAATAGATTCAGAAAACTGTATTGTTGTAAGTTCTGCCTCGAAAACATTTAATACACCAGCTTTAGGTGGATCATATGCCTTGATTCCACAAAGAGAGTTGAGAGATAACTTTATAACTCATTTAAAAGAGGTAGATTCAGTATCGTCACCAACAATATTTGGTGTACTTTCAACGATGGTTGCGTATAATAGTTGTGAATACTGGGTGGATGAATTAAATGAATATCTAACAAAAAACTGTGAATACGTTGTAAATGAATTGGATGGATATTATGGTATAGATGTTGCTGTTCCCGAGGGGACATATTTGATGTGGATCGATTTGAAAAAATGTGGCATAGATATGAATGAATTTAAAAAGGATCTTATAGAAACTGGAAAAGTTGCAATTATGTCTGGAGAAGCATATGGTGATAGTAATAGGATACGTCTAAATGTAGGATGTCCACTATCGAAAGTAAAAGTTGGAGTAAACGGCATTAAAAGAGCTATTGAAAAACTTAAAAAGTAGAGTATAATAATTTTAGGTGATGATAATGAGTCTAAAAAGAAAAGAGTTAGAAATATTAAAGCTAGTTATAGATGGCAAAACATTTGGAGAGATTTTATCTAAGTTAGACACAAGCGAAAGAAATTTAAGATATATGCTTCAAAATTTGAATTTTTATCTAAAGAAAATTTTAGATAAAGTTATAGAAAAAGATAAAGAAAGGTTATTAATCTCTTTAGATGAGAGAGAGATTGATAACTTTTTTTCAACTGTATATGAAAATTACTATGTTCTAGATAGTTTTGAAAGAGTTGAATATATAGTAGTCGCATTCTTATTTTTGAAAGATATAAATTTAACAAATATAGAAAAAAGATTGGAAATAACAAGAGCTACATTGAAAAAAGATATAGAGATGGTTAATTTCAAATTAGAAAAATTTGGATTAAGATTAGAATCTGAAAAAAATAGATTTCGAATTGTTGGAAATGAAAAAAAACTTAGACATTTAAAAGCTTTAAAGTATACTGAATACGTTGAAAAAGACATAACTTGGCTAGATAAAAAATATCTATTTTCTGAGATGGATATAGAGAGATTGGATAGTCTCAAAAAAATAGTTTTAAAAATAGAGGAGATATTTTCTTTGACGTTTGATATAAAATTTATAAATTTAATGAATATATTTTTATATGTAACTTTAGAAAGAATTGAGGAAGGATTTATAATAGATAGAAAAGCGAATTATAAATTTTTGATAAACACCGAACACTACTCTATCATAGAGGGAATTCTTAAAGATGTTATTCCAAAGAGATTCAGCTATGAGCTTGTTCATTTGACAGAGTATTTTATTAGTGGTGGTGTCAAGGATAATATCTCAGAGTTGAAAAGTAGTGTTGAAAAATATCTTGAGGGATTAGAGATGAAATGTATAGAGGAGTTATCTTCATCTATCGAGAGTTTTGAATTCTCAGAAGAGTTGAAAATAAAATTGATGGGGTATTTGATACCAGCTATATATAGACTTAGAAATAACTTTAGTATAGGAAAAATAGGAGAAAAAGGCAAGTTTTATGAAATGGTTTTTATTTATTCTGCCGAAGAGGATTTTTTACCTGAAAAGTTAACAGAGTTTGAGATATATTATATTTCAAGTGAAATTGAGAAAGAGATAGGGAAAGAAAGTCAGAAAAAAATAAAATTAAGTCATTTGTTAGATATCATAGAAAGGAATAGTTTTAGTATAAATCGAGAGGATATAGTGAAGGAGCTACTCGATTCTTATGGAAATTTAATTAAGATAGATAAAATATAATAGATAGGAGTCTTCCCATTAGACTCCTATCTATTATATTTTTAAATCTAAATGGATGATTTCTAATGTTTCATCAGAGTCTTTTAATTTATTAAATAGTTTTAAATCTGCAAAAACACCAATAATTTTAACATCATTATTTTTTTTATACTCCTCAAAAAAATGTATATTTACAAAATCAAGAATGGTAATATTGTATTTGTATTCAAGTTGTTCTTTCATAGTTTCTAAAATGTATTTGGGTATTGTTTCATAAAAAATAGTAATTTTTTTATTTTCAGTTTTTTTTGGTGCATTTAAAATGAAATATATAATCATCACATCCATAAAAGATACATTCCAGTAATATTTTTTAAATTCTTTATAGAGTGCGATACAACTTTTTGAAGTATGAAAATCCATATTTAATTTTAAAAAATGTAGTTCATAAACCGTCAGATAATGTTTTTGTTTACTTGAAAACCCTAATCTTATAATATGATTTCTAAGAGCCTCTTCTTGGTGAATAGTAAGATTTCTATCTAATGCATTTTTAATGATTTTTCTCCATTTTAAAGTATGATTCTCCAGATATATTTTTTCTTCTGGAAAGTTACCTCGACATATTTTTAAAATATTTAAAAAAGAGCTAATATCATCAAATGAGACATGTTTAAAAAGGGAGTTATGTAGATAGTTATAAAACTCGGATAATTCGTCATCTGAAAAAGCTTTACTAAAATATGTTTTAAAGCAAAATTTATCTTTTAATGTAAATTCTAAAGTGTTGTGAGGATACTCCTCTATGATATCTTCATATTGTACATATTTAAAACTAATATAAAATGAAAGAAGAAGTACTCTATTGTAAAAGAACATATCAAAGTTAGAGTTACACATAATTTTTTCGATATCGTTCATCAGTTGTTCTCCAATTTCTGGGTCGAGTTTTATAGATGAAAAGTTATCTTTAAAAATTTTTGGAAGAAATTCCTCTTCAACGAAATATTTGTATATATAACAGCAAAGGGCACGTTTTTTATTAATTTTTTCTCCTTCTAAAAAAATTCCTCTTCCAGCATGACTTTCTATTTTTAAATCGAAGATGCTTAAATCTTTTCTCATATTTACTAAATCAGCATTTAAGGTTCTACGGGAAATTTTTAAAAGATCTGATAGAGAATCTAAATTTAAAGTGCTATCAATTAAAAGTTTTAGAATTAAAAAAAAGATTCGATCTTCTTTTGAAACTGTATGATTCTCTTTAAAAGAATTAATTATTTCCTTTTTTTTAATGATATCTTTTATTATAATATCCATTTTTCCGGTTTTTTCCTTATTTGAAATAAGGGTATGAATTTCTTTTAAATAATTATTTAAATTAGGTCTAGAAATTTCTAATATGGATTCAATAAAATCCAGATTTTCTCCCCTAGTGAATTGTAAGAGGTTTAAAACTCTTAGGTGTTTAGTATTGAATTCTAAAGACATATTTTGCCCCCCTCGAAAACACAGAAGTAAGATGTGTTTTTTATTGTTATTATAATTATTAAAAAATCAAAAGTCAAACATAAAAAAGTAAAAGCAGGAAATTTTTCCTGCTTTTTGTTATAAATTTTGTAAGAATGTGATAGCCATCTTTGCCGTGACAACTGTAGTTATTATAAGAAAGACAGGACGTATAAATCCAGTCCCCTTTGTTACGGCAACTTTAGCTCCTGTGCTAGCCCCAAATAGCATAACCGCTCCAACCGCTAAAGCGTACATATAAGCTATTTTTCCGTAGTATATAAAAGTTATTACACTAGCAACGTTACTAGCCAAGTTTAAGAACTTTGAATTTCCACTACTTCTAATAAAATCAAATTTAAATATTCTAATAAGTCCAAATATAATGAATGAACCTGTTCCTGGACCAAAGAATCCATCGTAAAACCCAAGAGAAAAAGCAAGCAAAATTCCTAGCTTTATATTAGATGAAGTAAGCCCAGTGAAATTATCACAGGTTCCAAGTTTTTTATTTTTTAAAGTATAAATTAATACAGCAAGTAAAAGTCCAAAAGCGATAGGGTAAAGATATTTTGAATCTATTAGCATAACTGATTTTACTCCTAAGATTGCTCCTATAAATGAGAATGGAATAAGGTATTTAATTAGATTCCAATTAATCTTACCTGATCGAGCAAATTTTAAAGCACTTCCACTACTTGAAAAGAAAGCTGCTAATTTATTTGTTCCAAGTGCCATGTGTGGATCTAGTCCAGCAGCCAAAAAGGCTGGTAAACTTATAAGGCCTCCACCTCCAGCGATAGCATCGACAAAAGCAGCACAAAAGCAAGCTGATGCTAAAAACATAAAGTTAACAATTGAAATCTCTGAAAAAAATAGTTCTAACATAGAATCCCCCGAATAAATTATTTATTTCTTAGTATATCATCTAGATAGTTTTTGCACAATAGCTCTTTTTGAGCTTTAGTTAAAGCTTTTATTCGAATCTCTTCTCTAGTTGCTTCAGATCTATTTTCTCTCTCGAAGATTGCAGAAATTTTAATAGGTTTATTAACTTTTGTATATTTTGCACCCTTTCCACTTTGGTGCTGTTTAAATCGTCTTTCGACATCTGTAGTAATTCCTGTGTATAAAGAGTTGTTTTCACATCTTAGAATATAAATATACCACTTTTTTTCCATGTAATTCTCCCACAATAAAGTTTTACTTTAATTATAGAGTATTCATGAACTTTTGGAAAGCTTCTTTTCCAAGAGTATCTCTTTTGAATACTCCAGCGTGCTCTAAAACTGTTGAGAATGTTTTTCCAATCTCCTCTTTTAAAACTTCATTATCTATTATCTCGTCTCTTCTAGAAGAGATTTCATTTATCCAATCGAAATGTTTTTCAAGTACAGAATTATTTTTTAGATTCTCCTTCCAATTAGGATTCTTTAGAGCCTTTTCAAGAAGAGACATCTCCTCTTGAAGTCTTCCAGGTAGAATCGCCAGTCCCATAACCTCAATAAGACCAATATTTTCTTTCTTTATATTGTGAACCTCAGAGTGAGGGTGGAAAATTCCCATAGGGTGTTCATCAGATGTTCTATTGTTTCTAAGAGCTAAATCGATTTGGAACTTTTCTCCGACTCTTCTAGCGATAGGAGTAACAGTGTTGTGTGGTGTATCACCAGAGTGTGAATGTAGTTGTACACTTTCATCACTGTAATTTTTCCAAGAGTTAAATATGTGCAGAGCAGCGTTTGATAAACTCTCTTTATCAGAACCTGTAAGTCTTACAACAGACATAGGCCATTTAACAGTTCCACATTCGATTTCTGGGAAATCTTTTAAATCAAATCTATTTTCAATTTCAGCTTTCTCCATAGGGAAGATATGCTTTCCAGCTTGATAGTGATCGTGTGATAGAATCGACCCTCCAACTATAGGTAGATCAGCATTTGATCCAATACAGTAGTGTGGGAACTGTTCTACAAATTCTAAAAGACGATCGAAAGTGTCTTTGCTCATCTTCATAGGTCTGTGTTCTTCACAGAAAACTATTGAGTGCTCATTGTAGTAAACATATGGTGAGAATTGGAAATACCAGTTCTCAGATTTTAAAGTCATCGGAATAACTCTATGTGTGCTTCTAGCTGGATGATTTAATCTTCCTGCATATCCAACGTTATCTAAGCAAAGTAAGCAACTAGGATATGAAGACTTTGGCATATTTTTCTCTCTTTCAATATCCTTTGGGTCTTTTTCTGGCTTAGCTAGATTTATCGTAATCTCTAAATCTCCATAAGGTGTTTTAGAGAACCAGTGAAGATTTCTTTTGATTCTAGCATCTCTTATATAGTTTGTGGCCTTAGAGAAGTTATAGTAATTTAAAGTTGCAGTTTCTGGAGATATAGCATAATCAGTTTTAAATTTTTCTATAACAGTTTTTGGTCTTGGAAGGATACAGTTCATAATTTTTGTATCTAAAAGTTCCATCTCAGCAGGTGAATTGTTTATTAAGTCGTTTTCTATAGCCCATTCACAAATATCTAAAAGTATAGCTTCAATATCTCTACCAACTTTTGGAGCATCATCTTTCCAATCATCTAGATTTAAACTGTCTAAAATAAGGTTTCTAGAATAGATAAGCTCATCCTTGTCGATAAGCTCTTTCTCTAGACCGTAGTTTAAAAGTTCATTTATAAGTGAGAATATCATTAGAAATCACCTAACTTTCTAGCCCCATCTCCAGGGTTACCAATATAGAATGCAGCCTCTAATCCAGTTTTTTCAAAATATTTCTTTCCAACATGAGCTATAAACTCCTCTAAAGAATCATTTTTAACAAGAGAAACAGTACATCCTCCAAATCCAGCTCCAGTCATTCTAGAACCGATAGTTCCTTTTTCTTCAAGAGCCGCTTCAACTAAACTATCTAATTCAAATCCAGTAACCTCATAGTCATCTCTAAGTGAGTTGTGAGATCCAATCATAAGTTGTCCAAATCTATTTATATCTCCAACTTTTAAAGCTTCCATTGCATTTAAAACTCTAACATTTTCGCTTACAGCGTGTCTCACTCTAGGAATAGCTTCCTCTGATTTTATATGGTGTTTAACACTTTCAAAAAGTTGCATATCCATATCACAAAGTGAGTTAATCGCTACACCAGCTGCTTTTAAATCTTTTAAAGCACTTTCACAAGAAGCTCTTCTCTCGTTGTATTTAGATTCTCCAAGTCCTCTTCTTTTATTGGTATTTGCAATTACAATAGAGATATCGTTTAAAATAAACGGAGCGTAAGAGTACTCTAAAGTGTTACAATCTAAAAGAATAGCGTGGTCCTTTTTACCCATTCCAATAGAGAATTGATCCATAATTCCACAGTTTACTCCAATAAACTCGTTCTCAGTTTTTTGACACAGTTTCACCATCTCTACCATATCAACATCTAAATTGAAAAGATTTTTTATGATAACTGATGTTAAAACTTCAATAGAAGCTGATGATGAAAGTCCAGCACCATTTGGAATATTTCCGTAGAATAAAACATCAAAACCAGAATCTATTTTGAAGCCAGCATCTAAGAAAGTTTTTACAACTCCTTTTGGATAGTTTGCCCAATCATCTTTTTTATCATATATTAAAGAGTCTAAAGAGAACTCTATTATTCCTAAATCTTTAAAGTTTTCAGAGTACATTCTAAATGTTTTGTCCTCTCTTTTTGTTAAAACAGCATATGTTCCAAAGTCTAAAGCACAAGGAAAAACTTTTCCACCGTTATAATCTATATGTTCTCCGATTAGATTAACTCTTCCTGGAGCAAAGAAAACCTCTGTAGTTGTATCACTATCTTTTTTAAACTCTTTTTTAAAATTGTGTACTAAGTTTTTGATAAGTTCCATAAATATCTCTCCCCTTTTTTAACTCGTTTTGTTATTTTGATTTGAGTATACTGCAAAAAAAAATGTTTTAAAAGATAAAAATGCTGTTTTAGAACAAACTTAATTGAAAAAGTAAAAAAAGTTATTCTTAAATACATTGACTAAAAGATATCCGAAGGGGTATTATAAAGTATATAGATTAGGGAGGGAATATATGCAATTTACGCAATCTCAGTTGAGAATATTGGAGATGATTAAAAATAAAAATAGAATATCTAGAAAAAAAATAGCGGATGAGTTGGAGCTAACACCTGCAGCGATAACAAAATCAATAGAACCTCTATTGCAATCTGGAATAGTCTTAGAGGTGGCTCAAAGAGAATCGACAGGGGGAAGAAGAGCGATTGATCTATCTTTGAATAAGTATTGGGTAGGAAAAATTTTTGGAATCTCTTTGACACCAACCTCAATTATAACCTCTGTTGGAAATATAGAGGGTGAAATTTTTAAAAGTAATAGTTATAAAATAGAGGGAAGCAATGAATTAGCCTCATATTTAGAGGATATAATAGAAACAGAGTTGAAAGATGAAAATGGAATCAAAGTGATATCGATGGCTATAACTGGGCTTATAAATTCAGAAAATGGAGTCATTCTTTTTTCACCTCATTACAAAAGAAAAAAAATTGAGATAAAAAAAATGATAG
The DNA here is from genome assembly GCF_000800875.1 of Cetobacterium sp. ZWU0022. Lineage (NCBI taxonomy): Bacteria > Fusobacteriati > Fusobacteriota > Fusobacteriia > Fusobacteriales > Fusobacteriaceae > Cetobacterium > Cetobacterium sp. ZWU0022. The sequence continues at coordinate 15,181 of NZ_JRJZ01000117.1, read as the reverse complement.
AGGAAAGATTTAAAATTCCTGTCTTAATAGAAAATGATGTAAGAGCGATGGCTTTAACGGAAAAATATTTCGGTAAAGCAAGAGAGAGCGAAAACTATGTTGTTTTAAATGTTTCAGAAGGGATTGGAAGTTCTATTTTTATGAATGGAGATCTACTGTCGGGATATGGTTTTATATCCGGTGAGATTGGACATGTTGTTATGGATAGAAGTAGCTTAAGAAAATGTTCGTGTGGAAAAAGAGGTTGTTTAGAAGCTGAAGCATCAAATGCAGCTATAATAAATAGATTGGTTTCAATGATAAAACTGAATAACTACAGTTCTCTGAAAGAAAGATTGAAAAAAAATGGTTCTATAAATATTTTAGATGTTATCGAAGCAGTTAAAAAAAGAGATTTTTTAAGCACTAAGGTAAGTACAGAGGCAATGGTTACAATTGCTCACAGTATTGATATGATAATCTCTCTTATAAATCCTGAAAAAATAGTTTTGATAGGAGAGATATTTAAAGAGAATCTTCTTTTAAGTACTTTGAAATTGGAGTTACAGAAAGTAACTTTAGAAGAACAAAAGTATGATTTGATAGTTTCAGATATGTTAAATGAGATGCATACTTATAATCCTATATCGGTAGTTAGACACAATCTATTTAGAAAAAATATATGGAGGGATAGTTTATGAGAATGAAGGTTTCAGAGTTTGGAAAAACGAAAAGTGGTGAAGAGGTTTCTATTTTTAAATTTAAAAATGAGTTTGTAGAGTTAGAGATTATATCTTATGGGGGGGTTATAAAATCTTTAAAAACAGCCGATAAAAATGGAGAATTTGAAAATGTTGTATTAGGGTATGAAACTTTAAAAGAGTATGAAGAGGATGAGTGTTATCTTGGAGCTATTACTGGAAGAGTTGCTGGAAGAATAAAAGATGGAGTTTTAAAAATAGGAGATAGCATATATAATTTAGAAAAAAATAATAGTGGAAACAATCTACATGGTGGACCAGAGGGATTGAATACAAGAGTGTGGAAAGCGAAAGGTGAAGTTGTTGGAGAGAAAGGTATTTTAACTTTATTTTATAAAAGTTCACACTTAGAATCTGGATTCCCAGGAGAAGTGGATTTTACAGTTCAGTATACTTTAGAAAAAAATATTTTAAAAATAGATTATATAGGTGAAAGCGATAGAGATACATATTTAAATTTAACAAATCACAGTTATTTCAATTTGAGTGGAGATAATAAAAGAGATATAAAAAGTAGTGATTTAAAAGTCAATGCTTCGGCATATGGAGTTGTTGACGAAACGACACTGCCTTTAAAATTAGAAGAGATTTCTGATTTTTTAAAATTTAATGTTTTTGAAAAGTTAGAGGATGTTTTAAATAGAGAAAGTTCACAACTCTCAATTGTAGGAGGGGGTATAGATCATCCTTTCGAAATGTCAAAAAAATCTGAATACGATATAGAGTTGCGAGATGAAATCTCAGGAAGATCTATGAAAGTAAAAAGTAGCGAGCCAGTAGCGGTAATATACACTGGTAACTATCTGGATAAAAAACACAATGGAATATGTTTTGAGATGCAGGATTATCCAGATGTAAATAATTTTTTACCTGAGAGAGTGAAGATATATAATAAAAATTTAGTATACAGTGCAGAAACAATTTTCATTTTTAACTAATTGTTAATAAAAAGTAAAAAAAGTGTTAAAAACAAACAAAAAAACTTGATTTTTGAAAAAAGTTGCTATATAATGACCTCAGATTTAGTAAAAAACAAGGAGGAAGAATTAATATGGCAGAAGTAGTGTTAAAAAAAGTTGAGAAACAATATCCAAATGGGTTTAAAGCAGTTCATGGAATCGATTTAGAAATCAAAGATGGAGAGTTCATGGTTTTCGTTGGACCATCAGGTTGTGCAAAATCAACTACTCTAAGAATGGTTGCAGGTTTAGAGGAGATAACAGGTGGAGAGATCTACATAGGGGAGAAGCTAGTTAATGACTTACCTCCTAAAGATAGAGGAATTGCAATGGTTTTCCAAAACTATGCACTTTATCCACATATGACAGTTTATGATAATATGGCGTTCGGTCTTAAAATGGCGAAAGTGCCTAAAGGTGAGATTGATAAAAGGGTTAAAGAAGCAGCTGAGAAGTTAGAGATAACAGATCTTTTAGACAGAAAACCAAAAGAGATGTCAGGAGGACAAAGACAAAGGGTTGCGGTAGGTAGAGCGATTGTTAGAAAACCAGAAGTTTTCCTATTTGATGAACCTCTTTCTAACTTAGATGCAAAACTTAGAGTGTCGATGAGGGTAAGAATCACTCAACTACACAAACAGTTAAAAGAAGAGGGACAAAATGCAACTATGATATATGTAACACATGATCAAGTTGAAGCTATGACAATGGGAGATAGAATCTGTGTATTAAATTATGGAAAGATAATGCAAGTTGACACTCCATTAAATCTATACAATAGCCCAGCAAACAAATTCGTTGCAGGATTTATCGGATCACCAGCGATGAATATTGTTAAAGCTTCTTTAATCAAAGAAGCGGATGTAACTTTTGTTAAATTAGCTAATGGAGATAAATTAGCGCTACCAAAAGAAAAAGCTGAAAAAGTAAAAAATCATGTTGGAAAAGATGTTTGGTTTGGAATTAGACCTGAAAATGTAGGAAATAAAAATACAGCTAAGGATGGAGATGCATCATTAGTAGGAAAAGTAAATATAGTAGAGCAAATGGGTAATGAAGAGTTTATTTACTTCTTCATTGGAGATACTCAATACACTGCTAGAATTCCAGCTGAAAAATCAACTGGAGCAAACTTTAACCAGAAAGAGGAGTTTTATTTCGAAATGGATAAGTGCCATTTATTTGATATAGAATCAGAGCAAAATATAACTATTTAATGTAATAGAAATGAGCCTTAGTAAATAGGCTCATTTTTTTTATAAAATAAACCTATATAATCATAAAACGATTGAAGTTTGAACATAAAAGTGCTATAATTGATTGATATGTAAAAAATAAAATTAGGAGCGTACAAATATGAACGACTGTGTAATTTTAAAAGGAAAAAAGGACAGATTAGTTGTACAATTAGATAGTGCTATCGATTTTAGTTCTTTAAAAGATAAATTTTCTGAAAAGATTAAACAGGCAGAAGCATTTATAGGTGATACAAAAATAGCCATCGAGTTTACAAATAGAAAACTTACAGAAATAGAGGAAAATATCTTAATCGGAGTAATTAATAAAGAGACGAAAATAAAAATAGCTTTCATTTTTTCTGAAAGATCTATTTTTTCACAGTTGCCAGTAGGGGAGTTTAAGCTTCCTTTTAATAATATAAAAGATGTGACAGATGAAGGAGTAACGAAGTTTCATAAAGGAACTTTACGTTCTGGACACAATTTGGAATTTGAAGGAAACGTTGTTGTGTTAGGAGATGTTAATCCAGGAGCTGTAATAAAGGCAAAAGGAAATGTTGTCGTTTTAGGATATCTAAACGGAACTGTGTATGCAGGTGAAGATGATGGTTCTGAAGCATTTGTGGGTGCGTTTTCATTGAATCCTATTCAAATAAAAATAGGGCAGGTTATAGCAAAAAATCCAAGTACAAATGTGTTAGATGTAAATAAGGTTAAGAAAACTGTAGATTTTGAAGTAGCATACTTAAAAGATGGAAATATATTTATTGAAAAGTTCAATAAAGCGACCTTAGAGCATATGATAAAAATATAAGGGGAAGACAGGAGGAATTATGGGAAAAGTTATAGTAATTACTTCAGGTAAAGGTGGAGTAGGAAAGACAACAAGTAGTGCAAATTTAGGGGCTGCACTAGCTATGGAAAATCAAAAGACCCTACTGATTGATACAGATATTGGACTTAGAAACTTAGATGTTGTAATGGGATTAGAAAATAGAATTGTTTATGATCTAATAGATGTTATAGAAGGAACATGTAAACCCAAACAAGCTATAATAAAGGATAAAAGAAATGATAACTTACATCTTCTACCAGCAGCTCAATCTAGAGATAAAAATGCAGTTACACCTGAACAAATGAGAGAGTTAATAGATACATTAAAAGCTGAGTATGATTTTATACTTGTAGATTGTCCAGCAGGAATAGAACAAGGATTTAAAAATGCTATAGCAGCAGCAGAGGAAGCTTATGTAGTTACAACTCCAGAGATTTCAGCTGTTAGAGATGCTGATCGTATTATTGGATTATTAGAAGCTAATGAGATTAGAAATCCTAAACTTATTGTAAATCGTCTTAGAGTAGAGATGGTTAAAGATGGAAATATGTTAAGTGTTGAGGATGTAACAGATATACTTGGAATAAAACCTATTGGAATTGTTCCAGATGATGAAAATATAGTTATATCTACAAATAAAGGTGAGCCTTTAGTTTATAAAGGTGAATCATTAGCTGCAAAAGCTTATATGAATATTGCGGCTAGAACATTAGGTCAAAATGTGGAATTTTTAGATCTAGACCCAAAAATCGGGTTTTTTGATAAAATTAAAGAGATATTTAAAAAATAAAAGGAGGGGCAATTATGGGATTTTTTAATTTTTTAAATAAAGAAAAATCTAGTTCAGTAGCAAAAGATCGTTTGAAGTTGGTACTGATTCATGATAGAGCTATGCTTACTCCAAAAACATTAGAAGCATTGAAAAATGAGATTATTTTAGTTATATCTAAATATGTAGATATAGATAAAGATGCTTTAAATATAGAAGTTTCACAAGAGTCTGAAACAGGAAGGGAGACGGCTTTAATAGCTAACATACCTATAAAAATAAAGAAATAGTACTTTGGTGCTATTTTTTTTTATATATGTTGAACTTATAATATGAATATGAGAGGGGAATCGATATGAAAAAAGAGAATATAAGTAAAGTATTATTAATTTTAGTTGCTATGATTTGGGGAAGTGGTTTTCCAGCTACAAAAATAATTTTAGATACAGGGGTTCAACCATATGAGTTTTTAGCCATTAGATTTTTTATTACAGCTGTTGTGATGTTAGGAATTATGGGGATAAAAAAGATGAAAATTGAAAAAGGAGAGATTAAACTAGGGTTAGTGGCAGGTATAGTTTTATTTTTAGCATTTGCTTTTCAAACAGTGGGATTAGTCTATACTACAGCATCTAAAAATGCATTTATAACTGGTGCTAACGTTATTTTTGTTCCGTACATAGCTTGGATTTTTACAAAACAAAGACCTAAACTATTGTATATATTTTCATCAATAATTTGCTTTTTAGGAATTGGAATCCTATCTTTTGAGAAAGATTTGACAGTTAATTTTGGAGACTTTTTAACATTTATATGTGCAATAGGCTTTGCATTGCAGATAGTTGTTATTGGAAGTCGTATAAAAAATAGAAACCCATTTACTATTAATGGTTTTCAAATGTTTTCAGCAGGAATTATAGGGATTTTAATGAATTTATTAGTTGAGGGTGGTACAATTTTTACAAGAAGTTATGATCTAAAACAAATTTTAGCGCTAACTTATATAATTGCTTTTAATACTTTTATTTGTTACTCGATTCAAACATATGCACAAAAACAGATTAATCCGAGTCAAGTATCACTAATATTAACAACAGAAATTATCTTTGGTGCTTTATTCTCAATTTTAGTTTTGGGAGATAAAATGACTTTACAAGTTTTAGTGGGAGGTATTTTAATATTTGGATCTGTACTTTTAAGCGAAATAAAGAAGAGATAAATAATAGGAGGTACTTATGAGAAACAAGTTTCAATATAAGTTTAAGAAAAATATACTGTATTTATTTTTGATTTTTTCATCATTAATATTTGCGAATGAAGAGAGTAAATTAGAGATGCGTGAACTTGTAAAGCAAATTCGTTTTCAATCCCAGGAAAGTATTTTAATAACACAAAATGGAAGCAACATATTTTTTAATGATGGAAATATTGATCAAAATTTTGTTAGAGTTGTTGATGGAGTTTCCCAAGAATCTTTATTTTATGGCGTTGGAGGAGTGAATGAAGAAACACCTTTAGATGAAAAAAATTATCTTTTAAAAAATTTAACTCAATTGAGAGATAGTAAAAAGACTGTACTCTCTGTAAATTACGCCTATAACAAGAAAATAAGAAACAAAGTGTTGAAAGAGCTTCAAAAATATAGATTTACTGGAGAGTGTGTTCCTTCGTATGAAGCAAATAAAATATACTCATCGTTAAAAAAAACAAACAAAAAAGATATAGAAAACTTAAGTGAAGTTGAAAATTTTCTTTATCTTTTAAATCCAGAAAAATTTAAAAATATTAAAGACTATGTAAGAATTTTAAAAAATACAGATTTTGATCTTTTGATAATAGAGCCAAGTCTAAACGGAGTATTTTTAACTAAGGAGCAGATAGAGGAGTTAAAAATAAAAAAGAATGGAGGGAAAAGATTAGTTGTTGCATATTTTAGTATTGGAGAAGCCGAAGATTATAGATTCTATTGGAAAAAAGAGTGGAATTTGAAGAAACCAGAGTGGATTGTGAAGGAAAATCCAAATTGGAAAGGAAATTATATAATAAAATATTGGAACATAGAATGGAAAAAAATTGTTAGTGATTATCAACGAAAGTTAGATGAAATAGGTGTGGACGGATATTATTTAGATACTATAGATACATTTGAACAATTTTAAAAGGTGGTCGTATGAAAAGAAGATTTTTTTTAAGTATTATTGAAAGTTTTGTTTATTGTTTTTTTATATACATGATATTTTTTGAACTGTCGAGTTACAAGATTGATTTTTTGACAATGAATATTCATCCTTTAGCAATTCTTATAGGTATAATGGCTTTAAAATACGGTATTTATATGAGTCTGCAAACAGTTTTTATAGCTTCGTTTTTTTATATTTTATCTTATTACAAACTAGGCAACGATCCAGTTGTCTTCTTTTTAGACTTTAAACATTATAAATTCATTTTAATATTCTTCTTTATAGCTTTATCTTTAGGACGATTTTCAGATAATTTTAGAAAAAAAATAGAGGATTTAAAAGAGAGTAACACTAAATTAGGAGAACTTTTAAAAAATCAGAGAGAAAAAAATATTGATTTAGTTCAAATAAATGAAAGATTAAAGGAAAGAATCGTAGGAAGTAAAGAGAGTATTTTAACACTTCATCAAATAACATCTTCAATTTTAACTAAAAATGTAGAAAAAATATTGACACAAGTTATAGAAATTTTGATAGATTTTTTGGGAAGCGATGTTGTTTCAATATATATTTATAATAAAGAGAAGAACGTATTGAGAGCGAGACTAAAAGTTGGTAATAGTATTATTCCAAATTTTATCGAGGTGAAAGAGTCAAGTATCTATTCAAAAGTTTTAACTTCAAAAAAGATACTAGAGGGAGATGCTGAAAGACAAGAACCTGTATATATTTCACCAATATTGAATCAAGGTGAAGTGGTAGGAATAATAAATATTGAACGTTTAAAGTATGGAAATAAGGAGAAATATCTTTTAGAACTTTTTAGAGTTATAAGCGATTGGATAAATAATGCTTTAGTAAATGCTTTTCAAAAAGCTGAGATTGAAATTGAAAATAATGTTTATATAGGTACAAGAATTTATAATTTAAATTATTTTTCATATATTTTAGAAGAAGATAAAAAAAGAAGAAAAATTTTTGGAACGGAATATTTAGCACTAGAAGGAAATAATCCTGGAATATCAACAATCGAATTAAATGAAAAATTGAAAGGGAAAATCCGTGATATAGATGTTGTTGGAATGGATTCAAATACAATTAAATTTCTGTTTGTAAATGCAGATAAAAATAAGAAGCATTTATTGATGGAAAGAGTTTCAAATATTCTTCCAGGAGTTGAGTTTTATGAAATCTAAATATATATTGGGTTTAGTATTAATAGCAGTGATTTTTTTTCAAGAATTAAGACTAAATCGTTTAGAGGATATATTTGATTTAAGACAAAATTATAGTTTTGAATTAGAAAAACCTGTATCAGGAGATAGGATAATTAAAAATCCAGAAAAATATTTGATTTTATATGGAAATAATAATGAGGGAAGTTATACTATTAAAGTAGCTTTAGAAGAGTTATTTAAATTTTCTAAAGTTAAATATGATATATATTCTATTGATACAAAAGAGATATTAAACTTTGATCAATATAGTATGATAATAATAAGTACCGAGAACTATTCGGGATTACTTCGAGAGAATTATATAAAAATTAAAGAAAGAATTGAAAATGGGGGGAATCTTTTTATAGCTCAAAGATCTTTTAGAAGTCCTTTCAATCAATTAGCTGGAATTGAAGCTATTGGAAATTTCTTAGGAACGAAAAGTTTCAATTTGAAAAAAGATATTTTCCCGGGAATAAAAAACTTAAAACCTGATGATATCATTTTGATAAGTTCAGGATTAAATGTGAAATTGAAGAAAGAAGTGGAGATAATAGCAGAAAGTCAAAGTGGAACTCCATTGATGTGGATAAATAAATTTGGAAAGGGAAGAGTGTTTTATACAAATTCCACCTTATTTCAAGGAAGAATATTTAGAGGAGTAATGAAACAAATGATAGCTTATACTTCGAATGTTTCATTTTTTCCAATTTTGAATTCTAAAGTTTTGCATATAGATGATTTTCCATCACCTATTCCGTCTGTAAAAAACGAAATTATAAAAAAAGAGTATGGAATGGATACAAAGGAATTTTTCAATATAATCTGGTGGCAAGATATGCTTGGAATAGCTCAAAGACAAAAATTGAAAATGACAGGTTTTTTAATAGCGGAATATAACGATATAACAACTAAAAATGAAATAGTAGGTATAAATAAACAAACATTTTCTGATTTGAGTAAAAGAGGAAGAGAATTGAAATCTATAGGTGGTGAGATAGGACTTCATGGATATAATCACTATTCTCTTGGATTGGAGAAGACTATAAATTTTGAAGATTATGGATATGCTCCTTGGGAAGATGTTAAAGCTATGGAAAAAGGTATTGAAGTAGCAAAAAAAGAGATTCAAGAACTTTATGGAGATGATTTTCATATATACAGCTATGTTGCTCCAAGCAATCTTTTAACACAAGCTGGGAAGTTTGCTTTAATTAATGTTTTGAAGGACTTAAATGTATTTTGTGGAATTTTTTATGGAGAGAATGAACCTGGATTACTACTTCAAGAAATAGGTAGAGATAATGATTTTTCAAAGATTTATGCACTTCCGAGAATGTCGTCTGGATTTTTTTATGATGAGACTCTTTTATGGCAAATATATAATGGAATTGCTGCTTATGGATATCTATCTCATTTTATTCATCCAGATGACATAATGGACAAAGAAAGAGGCGATGGTAAAACTTGGGAACAATTAAAAACAGAGTTTGAAAAGATATTTGCGACTGTGAATAAAAACTATTCATTGCTTAAACCACAAATTCAAAGTGAGATGACATATGATTATAGTGTTATGGAGAATTTAGAGATTGATTATGAGATGAAAGGTGAAAAAGTATTTGTAAATATAAAAAACTATTGTGGAGAATTTGATTCTCATTTTAGAGTTAAAGGCAAAAAAATAAGTAGTATCAGTGGAGGAGAATTTAAGCTAATTACTAGAACTGAAGATGATACACTATATATAATTACAGCAAAAAAGCCTGAGTTAGAAATAGTATTGGAGGAGTTATGAAGAAAATAGGGTATTCATTTATAGTTCTATTATTTCTTTTATCTGAAATTGCTCTGTTTTTTAGATTTAAAAATAATATTTTAAGCTATCGTTCAATATTTTGGATTTGTCATTTTATTTTATGCTTTCTATTTTTCATTTTTAATAATAGATTGAATAAAGAAAAAGAGTTTGATATTTTTATATTAGTTTTTCCTGTTGTTGGATTTCTAATGCTTTTTATAAATCAATTTCTATTTTTTCGAGATCTATTTAAAAGCGATATAGAGGTTAATGAGGATTTAGAAAAATATATATCGGAAGAACAGAGTGAAATTATCGTTAATAAATCAATAGACTTAAATTTAATAGGGGCTTATGATGTGTTGGCTGTTGGAACCCCTCATGAAAAAAAAGATTTTTTAATAGGATTTGAAGCAAAAAGTTTAAAGTTTAAAATCGAAGTTTTGAAGAAGGCTCTTTGGGATAATGATATAGAGGTAATTCATTATGCTGCTACAGAGATTAATAAAATTGATGAAAGTTTTCAAAAGAGTATAATTGAAAAAACTGAACTGAAGGATTTGAATGAACTTTGTAAAATTTATTTTGAATATTGTGAGTCGGGACTTTTAAAAGATGAAGTGTTGGAATTTTATCAAAGAAAATACTTAGAACTGTTGTCACAAAAAGAAAATCTTTCATTAGAGGATAGATACATGGAACTTATAATATCTAAAGAGATGAAAAATGATTATAGGTGTAATGAAATAATAAAGATATTGTTTCAAGAAAAAATCGAAGATGAAAAAATTATAGAGTTTATAAAAAAAATATTATTATGATAAGAACGATAAAAAAATGTTGAAAGAGGTTGAAGAATGGCAAGAGTCTGTCTGATATGCGAGGGCTCTTATCCCTATGTTGTAGGGGGAGTATCATCGTGGATACAGGATTTGATAAAATCAAATGAAGAGCATAGCTTCTCAATAGTTTGTATAATCCCAAATGAAGAGTTTGCAAAGGTGAAATATGAAATTCCAAAAAATGTAGTAGAGATAAAAAATATTCTTTTAGATAAACCTTATGAGATATCTCATTTAAAAGTTTTAAGGAATAAGATATCTTTTAAAAAATTTGAAGAGGATATAAAGAGTGTATTAAATTTTAAAAGTAATGATTCAGAAAAGGTTTTAAAAGTTATAAATAAAATTTCTGATAAAAAATATGGAAATCCTTTAGAAATAATAATAAATGAAAGTTTTTGGAATAGCTTACTATCTTATTATAAGCAAAATTATGAAGATGTTGGATTTAATACTTTTTATTGGACATATAGAAATATATTTTTAAATATAATCGCTTTAGCACAAGAGGAGTTTCCTTTAGCAGATGTCTATCATCCAGTTGCAACGGGTTATTCGGGATATGTCTCTGTTTTAGCTAAGCTTAAAAATGGAGGATCACTTCTTTTAACAGAACATGGGATATATCCGAGAGAAAGAGAAGAGGAAGTGATAGGAGCAAAATGGATTGAAAAGGAGTTCAAAAAGATTTGGATAGATTTTTTCTATTTTTTATCTAGATTGACTTATGATCATTGTGATAGGATAATTTCATTATTTGAATATAATAAAGGACTTCAAATAGAGAATGGTGCCGATGAAAAAAGATGTGAGGTTATACCAAACGGAATTGATATTCAGATGTATTCTGAAGTAGAAAGAGAAAGATTACCAGGATTTAATATAGGATCAGTTTTGAGAGTTGTTCCAATTAAAGATGTAAAGATGATGCTGAAAGGATTTAAAGTAGCTCTTCCTAAATTGAGAGACACAAAACTTTATTTAATTGGTCCGACAGAAGAAAACGAGGAGTATTACAAAGAGTGCTTAGAGTTAGTTGAAAATTTAGAGTTGAAGGAGTTTGTAGTTTTTACAGGAAGAGCTGATGTAAAAAAATACTATAAATTTTTAGATGTTTTGATGTTGACATCTTTATCTGAAGGCCAACCTCTTAGTATACTTGAAGGATTGGCTTGCGGGATACCATTTATAGCTACAGATGTAGGAAATTGCCGAGAGATATTAAAAGAAAAGGAGGAGGGGGAAGCTGGAATAATAGTTCCTCCAACATCATACTCTGATTTAGGTGAAGCAATAGTCACTTTTTTCCAAAATAGAGAGAAGATAAAAGAGATGGGAGAGAATGGTAAAAAAATAGTAGCAAAATATTATACTAAAAAACAGTTTATAGATTCATATAAAGAGTTATATAAAGAGTTAGGAGAGTAATCATGGCAGGAATAGGATTTGAATTAAAAAATCTGTTTTCAGATGATAATAGTAGTTTTGACGATATAAAAGCTATGACCTATTCTATATTAATAGGAGTAGGACCATGGTTAATTACGGTTATAACATTGAATATTTTGATGCTTATAGGGAAACAATATATAGTTTTAAGAGCTGAAAGAAATCTGTTTATGACAGCTATAGTTTATAGTTTCATTTTTTCTCAACTTTTAACGAGTGCTTTTCAATACTTAATAACTAGATTTATATCTGATTGTATATATTCGGGGGAGCAAAAAAAATTGAAATCAACGTATATAGGATCAATAAAGCTTGTAACGATTATAGCTTTTATGATAGGAGTTTTATATTTTAAAGGAGTTGAATTTCCAAACTACTTTTCCTTTACTTTAATTGCGTTGTTTTGTTTTTTATGTGGAATATGGATAAGCATGAATTATATATCAGCAGTAAAAAACTATACTTATTCAATAATATCATATGCAACAGGAAATTTTGTAGCAATTGTATTTGGAGTTTATTTTTTAAAATTTTCTAAATTAGAGATATTTAATGAGAATTTAGCATATGCAGTTGTACTAGCTTATACCTTAGGAATTGGAGTAACATTTTTCTTGCTGTATTCATATTTGGTATTCATATTTGAAGATTCCAAAGAGAGTGAGTTTGAATTTATAAGAGCTTTTAGAAGATACACATCACTTAGTTTCATAGGAATATTTTTCAATTTAGCTATGTGGGGTCATATATTTGTGAATTGGAGATTCGGAGATTCCTATAAAGTTAGTGGAGTATTTTTGAGTTCTCCATTATATGAAGTTGCGGTTTTTTATTCATTTTTTATAACAATACCTACTATGGTTTATTTTTTAGTTTTTATGGAAACAAAATTCTTTCCAATCTATAAAAAATACTATGCACTATTGACTTTAAATGGAAATTTGAGAGAGATAAATAATGAACGTAAGCGTATGATTGGAGTTCTGAAAGAGGAGATATATTATATAATGGAGTTACAATTTTTTGTATCGTTTTCAATGGCTCTTCTTTCTAAGTTGATATTTTTACATTTTGGAATGGATTTATATTTATTAGATCTATTTAGAGTAATGATATTCGCAGCATATTGTACAGTTTTTGTTTCTGTTTATATAACTATATTTTTGTATTTTGATTCTAGAAAAGAGGGACTTTTTATCTCAATTTTATTTTTTGTATTGAGTGTATTTTGTTCGATAGGTGGGTCATATTTTGGAGAGAGTTACAGTGGTATCGGCTTTTTTATCGCAGCTTTTATAAGTTTGATAGCATCAGAGTTGGTGTTGGACAGAATCTCTAAAAATTTAAATTACATTACATTTTACCGGCAAAATTTTTCATTTAAAATACAATCCCCTATTTTAGAAAAAATAGAGATATTTTTTAATAAAAGTCTATTTCTTCCAATTATGATAGTTATCTTTTTATTATTAAATGGCTGTACAAATATAAATCATACAAAAGATGGATTTAATACTAAGACAGGACGAAATTGGAATACCATGACTCTTTATGATAAAAATGGATTTGATTATGAAGAATACAATACAGAGGGAGTTAATTCAAGAGGTTTTACAAAAGATGGATGGAATGTGTATACTGATTCTCCATATGACTATTTTGAATTTGATTTTAGTGGAATTAATAGTAAAACCGAAGAACTGGTAGATGAAAGAGGATTTAATTATTTGGGTGAAAATCAGATTACAAACTCTAAATATGATAAAAATGGATTTGATTTTAATGGAATAAATAAAGATACAGGATTAGAGTATGATAAAAATGGTTGGACTTGGTATGGATTAAATAAAGATACAAATTCATACTATAATAAAGAGGGATATAATTTTGAAGGGTATAATGAAAACGGATATAACAAAGATGGATATGATAAAGAAGGGAAAAAATTTGAGGCAACCTTAGAAACGAATGACGACGACGATGGTGATTATTATATAGAGATATATGATAAAAGTGGTTATGATAAAGATGGATATGATGAAAATGGTATTGATAGAGATGGCTTTAATAGAAAGGGGGTATATGTAGGTGATGAATATTAAAAACTTGCTTTCAATACTTTTGCTGTTGAGTTTATCTCCTCTGAGAAGTTATTCAGTAGGAAGAGAGATATTAAATTTTTATATTGAAGAACCAGAAAATAATCGTTATGAAAGCTATTTAGAATTAGAAAATAAAAGTGGACGAGAGCTTTACAAATGGAAGATAGGAACAGGTTCGGCAGAATTAAATGAAAAATGGAATTTTACTTATGATTTAGAAAGAAAGTTTGATAAAGGATCAAATAGTAATGGATGGGAGAATACATTTTCTATCTATAAAGAGCTTGAAGATGTTGAATGGTTTGGAAAAAAATGGTATAGAGATATAGGACCGTATATAAAGATAAATACAGTTAAATCCAAAGGAGAATTCGCGAATTTTTCAAAAGAGAATAAATATTCTATGAGATATAGAGTTCGTACAAATTCAGATTTTCTTTTAGGAAATACATATTGGGGATTTGACTTTTTTTTATCAACAATAGATTCAAATAATAGAGATGGAGTTTCACTAGAAGGAAATTTGACTGGTGGAATGAATTTAGGGTATGGTTTCCAGAATTTTTTCACGATATACAATGAGTATTTAGACTATGCAAATAATAATGGAACATATCTATTTAGAGTTGAAAATAATTTTAGATGGACTTATGATTTAAGTCAAGACTTCGCATTTTCAATAGAATCAGAGCTTGACTCCTATAACTATTTTAAAAATACAGACCAAGATAAAAGTTTCAAAATTAATGTTGGTCCTTATCTTTTATATAGCAAAGATATAAACAGAGAGTTTAGAGTTTTTGCTAAGGTAGGAGTTTTAGGGTATAACTATGAAGAAAATAAAACAGAGGTGTTTAAAAGTTCAGATTCAAGTTATTACATAAAAATAAAATGTGGATTTGAATATATATTTTAAAAATAGGGTAAAAACATTGATAAAAAAGTCATTATGTGTTATTATTTTCTTTGAATATTTATTCAAAGAAATGGAATCTGTTAACTAAAGATGAAAAATAGGTCCAGTTCTTTGAAAAGGGATAAAGATATTC
>NZ_JRJZ01000083.1:0-57891 GCF_000800875.1 Cetobacterium sp. ZWU0022 | reverse complement strand
CTTGAACCAGTGACCCCCTGCTTGTAAGGCAGGTGCTCTCCCAACTGAGCTATGCTTCCTTGAAGACAAAACTAGTATAGCACAATCTATTCATTAATGCAACTATTTTTTTATTATATTTTATTTTTTTTGTAAAAGAACTACACAATAAGATTTTATTCCATCTTCATTTCCTGTAAAGCCTAGTTTCTCTTCTGTCGTAGCTTTTATACTAACATTTGAAATATCTGTTTCTAAAACTAAAGCAACTCTTTCTCTCATTAAATCTAAATATGGTTTTAATTTAGGTTTTTGAGCAACAATTATACAATCTAAATTTACAATAGCATAACCTTTGCTTTTTACTATCTGAAAGACTCTTTCTAATAAAATCATACTATCAATATCTTTATACTCATTTGAAGTATCAGGAAAATGTTGACCGATATCTCCTAATGCTAAAGCACCTAACAATCCATCCATTATTGCATGTATTAAAACATCTCCATCAGAGTGACCCAATACACCTTTTAGGTGAGGTATCTCTACCCCACCTAAAACCAATCTTCTACCTTCTACTAATCTATGAACATCATACCCATTTCCAATTCTTAGCATAACTTTCACCTATTTCCACTCATTATAGATTCTATTGTAAAAATCTAAAATCTCTTCTTTTGTAACTGTTGATGTTCCCATTTTTCCTACAACAACTCCCGCTGCTGTATTTGCAATCTTTGCTGCTTCATGAAGTGTTACTCCCGCTGCACATGCTAAAGTAAATACAGATATTACTGTATCTCCTGCTCCTGTTACATCAAAAACTTCTTTTGCATATGTTGGAATATTTATTACATTCTCTTCATGGAAAAGACTCATTCCTTCTTCACTTCTTGTTAATAATAAGTTGTCTAATTGTAATTTTTCTTTAAGCTCTTTTCCTATTGCAAGCATATTATCAAAACTCTTTTTTCCTAGACACTCAACAGCTTCCTTTCTATTTGGAGTCATTGATGTAGCCCCAATATAGTTAAGTGCATTTTTAGGTTTTGGATCTACCGTTACAATTATCCCTTTTTCTCTACATAGCGTTATTATTTTTTTTACAACTCTTGGAGTTAAAACTCCTTTATCATAATCTGATAAAATTATTGCATCTAATCCATCTATTCTTTTTTCTATTTGTTCTAATAAGTTATTTTCCAAATTTTCAGGAATTGCTCTAGCATCTTCCCAATCCAATCTTAATAGCTGCTGTGTACCACTTATTATTCTTCTTTTTACTATTGTTGGTCTATCATTAGTTTTTACAATTCCTGATGTTTCTATTGACTTTGCTTCTAATTCTCTAACTAATCTTTCACCATCAAAATCCTCACCAATAACACCAAAACAAACAGCTTTTGCTCCTAATGTGGATAAGTTGTTAACTACATTTGCTGCTCCACCTAGCACAAATCTCTCTTTTTTTATTGATACTACTGGTACTGGTGCCTCTGGAGATATTCTATCTACTGATCCAATCAAATAATCATCTAGCATCATATCTCCAACTACTGCAACCTTTAAATTTTGAAAACTATTAAGTATCTCTTCTAATCTACTCTTTTCCATTTTAAATCTCCTCTATTACTTCAGCTTTTAATTTTATATATAAATCTGTATGTTCTAATCTACTCGACCTACTTTTAAATAAAACTCCAACAGCAGGAATATCTCCTAAAAAAGGAACTTTACTATTTATTTTTTGATCTATTTTCCTTTTTAATCCCCCAATTAAAATTACGTCATTATTTTTTATTCTAACTTTTGTTTGTAGCTGCCTTGAAATTTTAGAACCACCTTCTGAATTAAATGTTCCTGAATTCTCATCATTTGGCTTTAATGATTTTTTCAATTTAAAATCACTAGCCTCTAAGTCTAAATCTAGATAAACACTGTTATCTTCCTTTATAGATGGCAATACTTTCAATATTATACCAGCTTCTTTAAATATCGGTTTATAATTAATTGTATCGTTATTTGTGTTTTCCTCTTTGTCTTCACCAACAATTACTTCTTCGGTCATTTTTAGTGTTCCTGTCTCACCATTTAATAGTATAATCGAAGGTAATGCATTCACCGTTAAGTCCTGTGTCGTTTCTAATAGATTTAAAGTTAAATCTAAAACATCTTTTCCACTATTAAATTTACTCACAAAATTAATTGAACTTCCCATAATTTCACCAACACCGTCAACTCCTGTCGAAACTAATGTTTGAAGATAAACTCCACTATTTTTATCAGACAATCTACCTTGACTATCGTAAGCCCAATTAAATCCTAAATCTTCAAATAAATTTTCCTTTACATCTATAATTTCTGCAGTAACCCTAACTTGTTTTTTTCTTTTATCCAATTGATTTATTAATTTTTTAGCTGTGTAAACCGCTTCTCCATTACCAAAAATTATAATTGAGTTATTTCCTGGACTTGTTGAAACTTTCAACTTCTCATCAAAAGTCTCTTTTAAAATCTTTTCAATCTCTTTATGATTTAGATTTTCTAATAAAATATGTTCTATTATATCATCTTTTTTAATTTTTTGTTCCCTTTCTTCAACGATATTTTTTACAGATTTATAATTTTTTTTCTCAATATAAAAATCAAATCTATTAATACCTTCTTTTATATCTAAAAAATCTCCTTCGTATACATAATCGTTTGATAAAATCGATATAAAATATGTTCCTCTACTTAAACTATCTAACAAATACTCTCCATACTCACCAGATATAGCTTCTAAAGCCTCTCTTCTTTTCAAGAGAACTGTAACCCCTTTTACCTCTCTATTTGTATTTATATCATAAACTTTACCAACTAACATATCTTTATCTTCAGATTTTCTTCCTCTAAAAATAAAAGTATTACCACTCTTTACTCTTGTTAAACCATAGGTTTTTTCAACAGTTACTAAGATTTCTTCAATTGAAGTTCCTTTTTTAAAAAAAACATCCACAGTTATATCTTTTATATAAGAATCACCTATCAAAGTATATTTTGAATACTTTGATAAATGAGCAAATAAATCTGTAATTGGAATATCTTTTAAATCCAATTCTTTTGGATAATTCTCCATCGAAAAAATACTAAAACATATTAAAAAAAATAATATACCACTTTTAATCACCATTATAACATTCTCCTTTTTCCTTGAATATTTCTACTTCTAAACTTTTTAAAAGTGTCTCTATTATAATAATCATAGTCTATTTTATTTTTTTTATTATTGATTATATACATAATATTCGATTTTAAATACAACTTATCTCCATCTATTTCTATTAAAATTGAATTCATATTGAATTTTATAAATTTTTTTGAATTCTCCAAGTCATAAATAAAATTATAAATTTCAAATTCGTTTCCACGAATTTGAAAATAAACCTCTCCATATGTCTCACTATTTTTTTCTATTACCTCTCGACCTATCATTTCTAAATCTAAATTATTTTCTTCTATTAAATTATTTATAAAATTAAAAACATCTTCTGTTCCATTAAAAATAAAATAACTAAAGTTTTCTTTTTCTTTTTTTAAATCCATTTCATTCATTTTTTTATTGTATTCTTTAAACAAAATCTCTTTTTCTAAAATTATATTTTTTAAATTATTTTGAGTTACAGCTAAAACCTGTTTTTCATCAATTAATATTTTCAATTTTAAACCTTGATTTATAAAAATTAAAAATAAACTCAAAATTATTAATAAATAGATAAATATTTTTTTATCTAATTTTCCTACTCTTGATCTAATTCTATCAAAAAATATAGTTCTTCCCCCTCTTTTTTTATAAAATCAAATTTTGACTCTTTTATCTTTTCATATCCAGAAATAAATTTTTTTAATTTTGACAGATTACTCATATTTCTTCCAAATCCAGATATTAAAATTTTTTTATCTAAAAATTGTATTTTTTCATAATTTACTCCAGATATTCTTGAAACTTCGGATAGAAATACTAAAAAGTTATTTAAATCACTTTTCTGAAAAACATTAACTTTGTTCTCTTCATTTGGTATAATCTTTATCCTTTCATCAAATGAAGATATTATTTTTCGACTATTTACATTCTCTTTTCTTAATTCGAAAACTTGTTTTTCTAAAGATGAAACTTTAAAAAAAATTATACATAAAAAAAATAATTCTAATATTACTACTAATATTAATAACATTTTAATTTTTTTTGAAACTTTACAAGATTCTTTTAATGTCCATCCAACTTCTTTTATAACTTTTTTTATTTCAAAAACTATCTCTTCATCTAAAGAAAACGAGATTCTTAAGATAATATTTTCTGGAGCATCATAAATAAGTAATAACTCTTTAACTTCAAATGGAATCTCTTCATATTCTTTGAAAAGAGCTTGATTTATTATTTCACCATCTTCAAGAACTTTTATTCCTCTATCATTTATTTCTAACGTTTTCATACTTTACTCTTGCCTCAATCCTATCAACCCCTCTTTTATAGCTGTTGTAAAAATCGCCGTCGTATCTTAAATATTCATAATTAATTTTTACAATAATCTCTATCAATTTATTTTCTATCCAAATCTCTTTCAATAATGTTATATCTAAAATATTATCTGTACCCAAATTTAACTCAACTTTTCCTGTTATTTCACTATTATTTCGTATCACTTTATATCTCTTATATCCACTTTTTGATATTTTATTTGGTTCTATCCAAATTAAATCATGGTCTTCAAAATATTCTATAATATCTCTATAAATATCTTTTTTTATGCTTTCATTACCTTTGCTAAGTTCATACTCTGCTATTATGCTTATATTCTCCATCTCCCAATAGTCATCATTTGAGCGCTTTAAAGCTTGAAACTCATCTATTTCAGATTTATAAAAAAATAAAAAGAAAGAGAAAGACCACATTAAAATAGAGATTAATAATAAAACTAAGGGTAAAATAACACCCTTATCTCTTGAGTTCTTTCTTATATTCTTGACTAAAATAAAATCCCTCCACATTTGCTCCATATTCTTTTAAATAAAATCTTATTTTCACTTTACTTAAAATAGTATCTCCCCCCTCTATCTTTCGAATCTCGTTTTGAGTATTTTTTAAACCATAGTATGATTTTATTAAATTACTTGTTTGATAATATATCTCAATTTCTGTTTCATCTTGATAAGCAATATACTTTTCTATTAATAACATATTTCCTTCTTTTAAGCTTTCTCTTGAATAATCAATTACTTTTGGCATATTTGAATATTGATAAATCTTATAAGTATATGATTCATACATCGAATTCTGAATTTTATTGAAAATAATTTCACTGTTCATTTTTTCTTGAATTTTTTTAAAAACTCTTTTATTTTCTATATTTATATGCCTTATATAAATATAGAACGTTTGCAAAATAACTGTAATTATAAACAAAACTACAATCATCTCTACTAGAGTAGTCCCTTTATTTTTGTTTATATACATATAAAATACTCTCTCTCTTTAAATACTTCTTATAAATAATTATTTCAAATTTATAAAGCTCCTCATATATAATTTTCTTTTTTATATCAATTATTATTTCTTTATCTTCAGATAAATAATCTATATCTATATTGTTCCATTTATAAAAAGACCTAACTTTTTCAATTTCATTTTCTAAAATTTTATAATCTTCTAAAAAATTAAGATTTCTTTTTAAATATATGATTCCAGAAAATATTGGATTGATAACTAATAAGATTATAACCAGTGAAATTAATATCTCTATATATGTTGATCCTCTTTTAGAATTTGTCATATAGCTCACCATATTTTAATATTATGTATGAAAAAATTAAAAAAGGTCCAAAAGCTATCTCTTTTTCTAAAGTTTTAAAAAATACATACTTAATAACTATATAGATTAGCGCTGAAATAAAACTTATGTTTATAAACAATAATATATTTATAAAATTTTGAAATTTCAATAACATCCCTATTGAAATCATCAACTTAATATCCCCTAACCCTATGCACTCTTTTTTAAAGAAATCGCTACCATAAGTATATAAAAATATAAATGGTAACGTATAAAGAGCACTTCCTATAACTCGTTCTCTCAAATCACCATAAAAAAATCCAAAGTAAATACCTATACAAAGAAGTGCTATATTACTTTTATTCAATATTATTTTCTCTTTGAAATCTCTAAATATTATTTCAAATAAAATAAATATCTCTAATATATGAATCAAATATCCTCCCATTTTTCTCCTCGAATATTATATTCTTGTTTTGAATCTTTAGGAGTTAAGATAAAATGTGTGTTTCCTGTGTCTAAATTAACTTTTACTTCTCCACCATAAGTTATCTCTCCGTCTGGTGTTGACTTACTTCCTCCTATTTCAAGTAAAAGATCATCTCCATCTCCTGGTTTTGGGACTTTATTTTTTCCAATATAATTTTCTAAATTTTCCAATACTTCAGACATATTAGTTATTCCAGTACTCGGCCATGGATAAGAACCTTTTTCTAAATAGTAAGTCTCTGATGCAACACGCAAATTTTGAAGAGTATTAATAGCTTTTGAATCTTTTGCCATAGCAAGATAATCCCTCACCTTAGGCACAATAAAGCTACTTAAGATTCCAATAACTCCTAAAACTAAGATAATCTCAATAACACTAAACCCTTCTCTTCTTTTCATTAACCCTCCTTCTAAACATTTAAAATATCGTCTATATTTAAAATTGGTAAATATAAACCAACAACAAAAACACTTATTATTATTCCTATTATCAATAATAAAAATGGTTCTACTAATTTTAAAATCATTTTCAATCTTTTATTTAACTCCTCCTCTCTCACTAAAGCAATCTCTTTTAATATCAAAATTACGTTTCCACTCTCTTCTCCAACTCTAACCATATCAATCTCTTCTAAAGAAAAAAAACCTAATCTTTTAAAACAATTAGAAAGAAGATCACCTTTTTTTATATTTTTTAAAATATATATTTTATTTTTTAAAAATCCAGATTCTAAATTCTCTAAAATTATATCAATACCTTTGTCTATAGAAATACCCGATTCTAAAAGAGTTGATAAGTTATCTAAAATACTTATCATATATTTTTCAATTAAAAATTTTTTAACTATAGGAATTTTATATAATGTTTTTTTCATAACTTTCGATTTTAAGCAAAAAAAAACTACACAAATATAAATTAAAATTGTGTAGGGATATTTTGATAATATATTTTTAATTTTTAAGATAAATCTTGTTATTAATGGGAGCTCATTTGGATTTAATGAATAAACAGTCTCAAAATTTGGGACTATAAAATAAAATATTAAAAGAATTATTATTGTCGATATAACTAAAATAAAAATAGGATATGATAGTGCTATTTTTATTTCGTTTTTTAATCTCTCTTTTTTCTCTTTCATTTGTGCTATTTTTAAAAAACCATCTCCCATTTTTCCTATATTTTCAGAGACATAAATAATCAGAAGTTCCCTCTCTTTTATAAGTTCTTCGTCCTTTAATATAAAATAGATATTTTCTCCTTTTTGCAATCTTCTATCCAGATTCAAAATTCTAGATTTTAATAATTTATTTTTTGAACTATTTTTTTGAAATTCAATTGCTTTTTTTAAAGGAATTCCAGCATTTAACAACCTTCCTATCCTTAAATATAGATTTTGAAGCTCCTTATCTTTAATTTTTCTTTTTAAAATCATACAAAACACTCTCTTAATATTTCTTCTTTTGTTGTTATTTTTTCTGATACCTTTGAATATCCGTTTTCTAAAAGATTTTTAAATCCTTCCTCTCTCAAATAATCCTCTAGCTCTTTTGTTGTTCCGTTAAGTATAAAATCTCTTATCTGTTTATTAAAAAAAATTATTTCTTCAACAGCTTCTCTTCCCTTAAATCCTTCATTACAACACTCCCTATTTTTTTCACCTCCACAATAACCACATAGTTTTCTAACTAATCTTTGACTTTCAATCGCTGTTATTGCTGTAGCTATAATAAATCGATCTATTCCAAAATTTATCAATCTATCTATAGCTGATAATGAATCTATCGTATGTAGAGTACTGACAACTAAATGTCCTGTTAAAGAAGCCATTAAAGCAATCTCTGCTGTTTCTTTATCTCTTATCTCTCCAACTAAAATTATATCTGGATCTTGTCTTAAAACACTTCTTAATATCGTTGAAAAATCTAATCCAATCTCACTTTTACACTGAATTTGATTTATTTCTGTTAGTTGATATTCTATTGGGTCTTCAATTGTTACTATATTCAAATTTTCATTTTGTAAATAATTAACAATAGAGTAAAGTGTCGTTGTCTTTCCACTTCCTGTAGGCCCACAAAAAAGTAATAATCCACTCTTTTTTTTCAATAAATCTTTCAATCTAATCAAGTTATTAGATGAAAAACCTAAATTATCTATCGAAAGATCTGATATATTATTTTTTAATAACCTAACTACAACACGTTCTCCAAAAATCGTTGGTGTTAGTGAGACTCTAAAATCTATTTTCTCATCTTTAAATTGTCCTTTAAATCTCCCATCTTGTGGTAATCTTTTTTCCCCTATATCAAGCTCACTCATCAATTTTATTTTGGTTATTAATCTTACACCTAAACTTTTGCTTATCTCAGTATATTTTCTCAAATGTCCATCTATTCTAACTCTTATTTTAATAAAACCCTCTTTTGATTCTATATGAATATCCGAAACTCTTTCTTTCAAGCTATAAAAAATAAGTTCATTTAAAATTTCTGTTATATCTTCTTTGTTATATTTTAAATCTTTCAACTCTTTTATTTCAAAAACATCTCTTTTAAAATATATATCTTCTTGCATTTAAACCCCTCTTTGAATTTTTAGAATTTGAAGGTTCACTTTTTTTTCTGAATTTGAAACTTTAACATATTTTTTCAAATGACCTCTTTCAGTTTCAACTTTTATTAAAACAACAGTTATTAAAAAAAATGCATATATCTTATACCTCAATATATCTCCTCCTCTTTCCAACCAACTCTTTCTTCGCCTTCTGTGGAGTAATGATATTGTATTATATTCTCGTATGTCACTCCTTTTACGTTCATATTTAAATATGTATTTATTTTTAAAATTTTTTCTCTTTGAAAGGTATAAAATGCTAACCTATTTTCTACTTGGTCTCTATAACCAAAAATATAAAGAGTAAAAGCTTTACTTAAATTTCCTGTAATTGTTGTTTCTACATTAAACTTTGGATTTCTAGATCGATTATATGGTATTTCATAATTTAACTTTTTTGATAAAAATAGTTTTTCCACTAAAAAATTATTTCTTTTTATCCTTACTTCCTTTTCTAAAAAATCCAACTCAATTAAATATTTCTCTTTTAAATAAAGCGACTTCATAGAATATTTTGAAAATGTAATTTGCAAAAGTCTTCTATCTTTTTCAAGATCAAATTTTTCATTGATTTTAATAATTTTTACAAATAAAAAAGAGCTAACAATAAAAATAATAGTAACAACCACTATTGTTTCTAAAAAAGTTAGCCCTTTGTTTTTTGTATTTTTGTTCATAATCACCTTCTTTTAAAGAAATTATTTTATTTTTTTAAAAGATACATCTAGCTGATCAAAAGATGATATATATTTTACTCCTATGCTTTCTAAGAAATCATAAGCTCTTTTAAAATCTTTTCCTAAGTCTGATGCTTTATGTGAATCTGAACCTATAGTTATAATCTCTCCACCTAATTCAAAATAACGTTTTATTATATTATCACATGGGTAAAATCTATTTTCATTATATCTTATTCCCGAAGTATTTATTTCAATTCCTTTTCCCTTTGAAATTAGTTTTTTTAAAATAGTGTCAATAAGGTCCTGATACCTTATATAATCTATAAATCCTTTTTTGTCAAGTCCTCCATATCTTGTAATAAAATCAAGATGTCCTTGAACACTAAATTGGTTGAAGTTTTCCACGCTTTTTAATATTTCAAAAAAATATTTGTCATGAGCTTCATCTCTTGTTTTATCGCTCCAAAATTCTTTTTGATCAACTAAAAGTCTATCCACAGTATGAACAGATGAAATTATAAAATCAAATGGATATCTCTTTATGATTTCATCTCCAATCTCCCCTAAATGCTTTTGTATTCCAAACTCCATACCTAATTTTATATCTAAGTCATTTTTATAAAACTCTTTTAATTTTAAAATTGTAGGAACATACTCATCTAAATTTAAATAAAAATTTGAATCATTCGATACTGTTTTTATATCTAAATCCATATGATCAGTTATTGCAATCTCTTTAATTCCTAATTCAATAGCTCTTTTACAGATTTTATCTAAGTCCTCAACACTATCTCCAGAAAAACTACTATGTATATGATAATCACTTATAATCAACTTTGTCCTCCTCGATATTTTATTACAAATATAAGTATAACAAAAAAAACTGTAATTACAAGTTTATTTAACTTTGTATTTACAGTTTTTATTTTTGTTCGTAGTACTATTTTTTTAATGTTGCTAATAGAAGTGCGATATCGTTTCCTGTAACACCACTTATTCTAGACGCTTCTCCTATAGATAAAGGCTTTATCTCTTTCATTCCGGCCCTAGCTATATTAGATATTCCAACAACAGTGTCGAAATCAAAATCTTCAGCTATACTTAAAGCCTCTAATCTTTTAAATCTTTCAATCTGCTCTCTTTCTCTTTCAATAAATACTTCATATTTTATCATTGTTTCTATCTGATTTTTAACAAACTCTGGATATTCAGGAATATCTAAAAGATGTGCTAAATCATCGTATGAAACCTCTTTAAATTTTAAAAGTTCACTAGCTTGAACTCCTTTTGTTAGTCTTTGCTCAGTTCCCTTTTTTTCTAATATTTCATTAGCATCTTTCATCGGAACTTTTGTTTCTTTTATTCTTTCAATTTCAGAGTAAACATCTGCTCTACATTTTTTTAAGAACTCTATTTTTTCTTTAGGTACTATTCCTATCTCTTCAGCTTTATCTAAGAGCCTCATAAAGCCATTATCAAATCTCAGAGTTAATCTATATTCAGATCTTGATGGAAGCACTCTATAAGGCTCTGGAGTCTTTTTATGAATGATATCATCAACTAATACTCCTATATATCCTTCACTTCTATCAAATATCACTGCAGCTTTATTTAAAGTTTTTCTAGCTGCATTAACCCCTGCTATGAATCCTTGAGTAGCTGCCTCTTCATATCCAGAAGTACCATTTATCTGCCCACCAAAATATAATCCTTTTATTTTCTTACTTTCTAAACTTGGATAAAGTTGTGAAGCTGGAGCATAGTCATATTCTACAGCATATCCATATCTCATTATTTTAGCATTTTCCAACCCTTTTATTGATTTTAACATTGCATCTTGAGCAAATGGAGGCATTGCTGTTGTAAGACCATTTACATAAAGTTCATTCGATTCACTAGATTCTAACTCTAAGAAAATTTGATGATCAAATTTATCTGGGAAATTTAAAACTTTTCTATCTAATGAAGGACAATGTCTTGGTCCATGAGTTTCAATTATCCCTGAAACTATCGGAGAATACTTTAACATCTCTTTTGTTACATTCAATGTTTCTTCTGATGTATGTGTTAACCATGTTGGAACAACGTTATTTCTCTCTTTCTCTGTATAGATTGAGAAATATCTAGGGTGTTCTTCTCCATATAGAGGTTTCATTACAGAAAAATCTACTGTTCTTTTATCTATTCTTGGAGGTGTTGCTGTTTGGTATCTTTCAAGTAATATTCCATTTTTTTCTAAACTTTCTGATAATTTCTCTGCAGAATTTTCTCCCATTCTACCCGCAGGATATTTAACATCACCAATAACAATTCTACCTTTTAAAAATGTCCCTGTTGCTAAAACTACAGTTTCAGAATAATAATCTATTCCCAAAGCAGTTCTAACACCTTTTATAACTCCATCCTCAACTAAAATTTCATCGACACTATCTTGCATGATTTCTAAATTTTCAGTTGCTTCTAATAGTGTTTTCATTTTTGTTCTATATAAAAATTTATCTGCTTGACCTCTTGTTATTCTTGCAGCAGGTCCTTTACTTGTATTTAAGTGCTTTAATTGAAGATTATATTGATCAGTATGTCTTCCCATCTCTCCACCTAACACATCTATCTCAGCAACTAAGTTACTCTTTCCAGGACCTCCTATAGAAGGATTACAAGACATCATTCCTATATTATCTAACGATAAAGTAAATAATAGTGTATTTCTATTCAATCTAGCACTTGCTAAAGCTGCTTCAACCCCAGCATGTCCTCCACCTACAACAATTACATCATACTTAAAACTCATACTATTTCTCCTTTTATTTTTGTCCATATACATAAATAAATGTCAAAAAAATTATAGCCACAGACAATAAATCCGTGGCTAATACTTTATTTTCCTACACAGAAATTACTAAAGATATGATCTAAAAGATCTTCGTTACTAATTTCTCCCGTTACCTCTGACAATGAATCTAAAGCCTCTTTTAAATCTACTGCTATTAAATCCATCGGTAATCCCATATCTATTGTTTCAAATATATTTTCTACAGCTTGTTTAGTTTTTTCTAGCGCAGACTTATGTCTAACATTAGTGATAACTAATTTTTGTGAACTGTCCTCAACTTGTCCAGAAACTATATAATTATAAATTTCCTTCTCCATTGAATCTATTCCAATTTTTTCTAATGCAGAAATTTTTATCCATTTTTTTATTTTTGTTAATGGTGTCGTATCTAACTTAGATTCAATATCGGTTTTATTTATAAGCCCAATAACTTTATCCGCTTGAATTCTTTCATGGATTTTTAAATCCTCTTCATCTAGCTCTCTAGAGTTATCAACTACAAATAAAACTAAATCTGCTTTATCTATAAGTTCTTTTGATTTTTCTACACCTATATTTTCTACTAAATCATCTGTTTTTCTGATTCCAGCTGTATCAACTAAAACTAGTGGAACACCGTTTAAGTTTACAACTTCTTCAATTATATCTCTAGTAGTTCCAGCTACATGAGTTACTATAGCTCTTTCTTCTCTTAAAACAGAGTTTAATAAACTTGATTTTCCAACATTAGGTTTTCCAACAATAGCTGTTTTAACTCCCTCTTTAATCATTTTTCCTTTATTATAAGATTTGATTAAAGCATCTGTTGTATTAACAACATTGTGTAAGTTATCTACTAAATCATCTGGTAGAGGGTCATCTATCCCCTCTTCAGGATAATCTAATACAACATTAACATGAGCAGAAACATCTAAAAGTTGCTTTTTTAATATATCTATTTGCTCTCTTAAATCTCCTCTTAATTGATTTAAAGAAAGAGAAATACTTTTATCTGTTTTACCATGAATTAAATCAATTACAGCTTCTGCTTGAGTTAAATCCAATCTTCCATTTAAGAAAGCTCTTCTTGTAAATTCACCAATTTCAGCTATTCTAGCTCCACTTTTTAGAACTAACTCTAAAACTCTTTCTGTAATTAAAAATCCTCCATGACAATTAATTTCTACAATATCCTCTTTTGTATAAGTGTTAGGTCCTTTCATTATAGAAACTAAAACTTCATCTATCAACTCTTCTCCATCATAAAGATGACCGTAGTTTATACTGAAGTTTCTAAGGTCACTAACATTTTTATTTGATATAGGTTTAAATATTTTTGTTAGTATACATAAAGAATCACTTCCTGACATTCTAACAATTCCTATTCCACCTTCTCCTCTTGGAGTTGAAATGGCAGCAATAGTATCAAACATATAACTCACCCCTATTTCTTTTTTCTAATAACAATATATCTTTTAGGGTCTTTTCCTTCGCTATAAGTATCTAATTCTGAATATTTATTAACAACTTCATGTATTATTTTTCTTTCTCTTGGTGGCATTGGATTTAATTTTATAGGTTTAGTTGTTTTCATAGCTTTTTCAGCCATTTTTCTAGCTAAATCTCTTAAAGTTACATTTCTTTTTTCTTTAAATCCTTCAACATCAACATCTATTCTAACATCTTTAATCAATGTGTTTAATAGGTATTCATAGCTATTTAATGTTTTTCCTTTTTTTCCAATAATAATTCCATTATCTTCACCATAAAGGTTTATAACACAATTTTTACCCTCTAATCTTAGAACCTCAACTTCTAAGTCAAGTCCCATTCTATTCAATAATTCTTGAGAAAGTCTAATGATATCCTTTTCTCTATTTTCTTTAATCTCTTTTTTTGTTTCTTTTTTTACTTGCTCAATCTCTTCAGTTTCTGTTTTTGATATAGTTTCTACTAGCTTTTCTTCTAAAGCTGAAATCTCAATCTCTTCAGTTTCTACTTCTCTGCTAATTTCAACTTTATACAAACCATCTTTAGCAAAAAAACCAAAGAATGATTTTGGCTTCTCTAGTTCAGTAACCTTAACAACTTGATCAGCAGTAACTTCCAATATTTTTATAGCTCTAGCAATGGCAACTTCTCTATTGCTTGCTTTGATTTCAATCATATTTTCCATAACTTTTGTATTAGTCTCCTTTTTTCATTATGAAATATTGTTGTAAGATTCCTACAAAACTAGATGTTAACCAGTAAATTTGTAAACCAGCTGGCATTTTATAAGAAATAAATATCATCATGATTGGGAATACATACATCATTTGTTTCATTTGTGGGTTACTATCTGTTCCTGTTAACTTTTGTTGGATAAATGCAACAATACCGTTTAAAACAGGTAATATATAATAAGGATCCGGTTGTAATAAATTCATCCATAAGAACGATTCAGCAGGAACTATTCCTCTTTCTGCTCTTAAAACACCAAACAGTGCCCATAATATTGGTAATTGAACTATTAGTGGTAAACATCCTCCAGCCGGATTAACATTTTTTTCTTTGTAAAGTTCCATTGTTTTTTGGTTTAATAAATTTTTATCGTGACCATATTGTTCTTTATATTTTTCTAACAATGGTTGTAGTTCTTTCATTTTTTTCATTGATTTATCTTGTTTTAAAGTCAATGGTAATAATATTATTTTAATTAATATCGTTAAACCAATTATAGCTAAACCGAAATTTCCTGTAATTCCATTTATAAACATTAATATTTGTTCGAATATCTTGTATAAAAATTCCATTTTATTTTCTTCCTCCGCATTTTTTAAGTGGTGGCACTGGATCATATCCTCCTTTAGAATATGGATGGCACCTTAAAATTCGTATTATTCCTAAATAAGTCCCTTTCAAAATTCCATGTACTTCTATTGCATCATACATATATTTTGAACAAGATGGGTAGAATATACAGTTTTTCCCCAAAAATATTGAAATATATTTTTGATAAAATCTTATTAAATTTAAGATAATTTTTTTCAAAATACAAATTAAACTATTTTTTAAATAGTTTAGAATTTTTAAGAACACGGTCAAGATCTTTTTTCATCTCCTCAAAACTTAATGTTTTAAATTTTTCTCCAGCTGTTCTTTTAGCAACAAAAATTATGTCATAACCAAGATTTAGGTTTTCTTCATTTAAACGACAATACTCTCTAAATAATCTTTTTAATCTGTTTCTACAGACTGCATTTCCTGTTTTTTTACTAACAACAAATCCAAATCTGTTTTCATTTGTTTCATTTGCTTTAAAAAAAATAAGAGAGTAATATCCAAATGATTTTTTTCCATAGTTATAAACAATTTGAAACTCCCTATTTTTTTTTAAATTAGTCATATTATTAACTCCCTAAAATAGTCCTTAAATCTTTAAAAACCCGGTGTTTTAGATCACCGGGTTTTATGCTGATAATACTTGTCTTCCTCTTGCTCTTCTTCTCTTTAATACTTTTCTTCCGTTTTTAGTTGCCATTCTAGCTCTAAATCCGTGATCTTTTTTGTATTTTCTGTTATTTGGCTGATAAGTTCTTTTCATTTTTTCACCTCCTAAAAATATCTATATTTCAGATAAATATTTTAGAAGAATTTTTGAGTTTTGTCAAGTAAATTCTAATAAATAAAAATTTAATCTTAAATCATAAGAAATTCTTTGAATAAATTATGAAAATTATATTATACGCGCATAGTTGTTTTTTGTTTTTTGTATAATGTTATATGTACTGACTAAGTTAAAAAAAAAACATATGTTTAGCCATTGATTTAATTAAGTTTATATAAAAAAAAATATTATTGATAATAGACATAAGCAAAAAGCTTTGTTTTATTGGTAACTAGAATGCTCAAATTAATATAAAGCTAGATAAATCAAAGGTTTGTAAAGAGTTATAAATATTATTGTTTATATACATAATTATAAACCTATGTTTTTAAAGAAGTTCTATAAAATCTATAATTAAGAAACCTAATAAAATCAAGGCATTTAAGAATATAGAAAATATTATTGATAATAGACATAATGACAAAGCTTTATTTTAAAAGAATTAATTAATTTTTAATTCATAATAACTTAGTAAAATCAAGGCATTAAAGAAATCAAAAAATATTATTGTTTATATACATAAAAAAACATATTGATTTTACTATAAAAAAATAATATTTTTATTTGAAACACTAGATAAATAAAGGGATGAAAAAAGAAAAAAATATTATTGTTAATATACAGAAAAAATGCTATATTATATTACGCTAAATATAATTATTATTGTATATATACATATTTGGTATTATAAAATTTATAGAGAGGTTTTTATGGAGAAGAAGGTGAAAAAGGAAAAAGGAGATGTTGTTGAGAATTTTAATATAGCTTCAACAGGGTCACTTTTAACAGATATAACCAAGATAGATATTAGATTAAATCAATTACCAGACATAGAAGTTAGAGAAGTTATAATAAAAGAAACAGGGAACTTCTTAAATTTAAAAGATAATGTTATAAATATACCTGTTGAAATGATAGTGTTTCCGTTTTTTACTCCACAAAAACAAAATAAGAGAGTAAACTTTCAATATTCGTTTGAAGATTTAGGAGTTACAATGTATTGTACATTGGTTGCTAAAGACTCAAGAGATAAAGTATTCCAACCTTCAATTTTTGAAGAAAAAATATACACATATTTAATATCAACGTATGAAGCAAAAAAAGAGTTAGACAACGAAGATGAGTATATAGAATTTGAAATTTCAGATTTTATAGTTCATTTTCTAGGAAATAAAATGAATAGAACCTATTACACAAAAGTAGAGCAAGCTTTGAAAAATTTAAAAAATACAGAGTATCAATTTATTGTGTCAAATCATACAAAGTTGGGAAAATACAAATTTGAAGATGAAGAGTTTAAGCTTTTAACTTATCAAAAATTAAAAAAAGGAAAAAAGATTTATTATAGAGTTACTTTAAATAAAAATATAAGAAAAAAAATTAGTGACAAAAGATATATAAAGTATAATTCAAAAGCTTTAATGGAAATTTTAGCTAAAGATCCAATTGCTGGAAGAATTTATAAATATATTAGTAAAATTAGATATGAAAAACAAGAAGATAGAATAAACCTTAGAACAATCGCAGCGATTATTCCATTAAAAACAGAACAAACGACAGAAAGAATCAATAAAAATGGAGATACAAAAACATATGTTTTATGTAGAATGAAACAAGTTTTGAAAAGAGTAGAAAAAGCATATGATGTATTGGTAGAATTAGGATATGTTGAATACTATGAATCATATCAAGATAAAGAAGAAGACACATATTATATTGTTTATAAATTTAATAGTGAAAAAGATGGAGAGTGTCATGTTTCTTCGTTTATTGAAAGTAATAAAGTAAGTAAACCAAAAGAGATTACATATTCAAAAGATAGAGAAAAATATAGTAATAAAAAAGAATTGAATGTTGAAGAGATAGAAGAAGCAGAAGTAATAGAAGTTGTTGAAGAGATAAAACAAGAAGAATCGACAAAAGAAAATACAATTGAAAATATAAAAAGAAAAATAATAAAAAAACAACCTCAAAAAGATGAAGAGTTTAGTTATCCAGAAGAAGTTGGTAAATATATTCAAAAAGCTAAAAAAAATATATATGTTTCAAGAGCTTGGGATAAAAGAACAGATACTAAAATAAAAAAAATCTTCTTAGAAGAAGGAGAAATAATTTTAGTAGAAGTTTTAAAAATTATATATAAAAATTTAAATTCAAACATAAAAACAACTTTAGTTCAATATATAAATGGTGTTCTAAAAAACCTATTAAGTCAAGAAGAAGATGTTTCAAAACAAAACTTAACACTTTTCAATAATATAGTTAAAGAGAAAGGATTAATTAGTAAGAAAAAGATTAATCAAGCAAGAAAAACAGTGAAAAAACCAGTTATAAATAGCATAAAAGAGCTTATTGATGAAACAGACATATCAATAGATATATTAAAGGTTTTTGATGAATATGATGAGTATGAAAAATTAAAAATAGAGGAACAAGCAATAAATTTGTGTTCTTTAGAAGAAAACATTGATGTTAACTTTTTATTGACTATGAAAAGAAAATCCAAAAAAATCTATTTTAATACAATAAAGAAGTATATTGAGAGAGTTATTAATGAATAGATTTAACAAAACCTTAGATATGTTAAACCAGAGTGTATAAAAGAGTTAAAATATCATAAAATACACAATTAAAGACTTAAAAATGAACATTTTTTGACAAAAAAACAATTCAAAATAAAAATTGACAAAATTTTGAAAATTAAGTATTCTATATTAGAATAATAGATTTAAATTTTTATATTTTTATTTAATAATAAACAATAAATGTAGAAAGGTGAGTAGGATTATGGCAAATAAGACAGTTGAAATTAAGAATGAAACAGGACTACATACAAGACCTGGTAACGAATTTGTAAGTTTAGCAAAAACATTTACATCTCAAATCGAATTAGAAAATGAAGAGGGGAAAAAAGTAAAGGGAACATCTTTATTAAAATTACTTTCTTTAGGAATTAAAAAAGGTGCAAAAATAACAGTTCATGCTGCTGGAGAAGATGAGAACGAAGCAGTTGAGAAGTTAGCTCACCTACTAGAAAATCTAAAGGACTAATAACATAGTACGATAGTTTGATGTGTGAGAAGGATGGGGGTGACTCTGTCCTTTTTTTTGTCAAAAAAAAATTTTGGGAGAGATAAAATATGAGAAAATTTGTAAAAGGTATAGACGCATCTCCAGGGGTAGCAGTTGGAAAAGTATTTTTATATAAGGAAGAAGAACTTTTCATAGACAAAGGAGAATGCTCAAATGTTGAGGTTCAAAAAGAAAAGTTAATAGAAGGAAGAGATAAAACTAAAGAACAACTTTTAAAAATCAGAGAAAAAACTGCAAGACAATTAGGTGAGGATAAAGCAGCAATATTTGATGGACATATAACACTATTAGAAGATGAAGATTTATTTGATGAAGTTATTGAATTAATCGAAGATGAAAAAATAACAGCAGAAAATGCATTAGAGCAAGGTATCAGCGGATATTGTGATATGTTAGCAAATTTAGAGGATGAATATTTAAGAGAAAGAGCAGCAGATTTAAGAGATATTGCAAAAAGATGGTTATACAACATTGTTGGAATTGAAATAGTAGATTTATCTTCATTACCGGCTAATTCAATAGTTGTAGCAAGAGATTTAACTCCATCAGATACAGCTCAATTAGATTTAAAAAATGTTGTAGCATTTATAACTGATATCGGAGGAAAGACAGCTCACTCTTCAATTATGGCTAGATCATTAGAAATTCCAGCAGTAGTTGGAACAGGAAACATAACATCATTAGTTTCTAATGAAGCAGCTATAATCGTTGA
This sequence comes from Cetobacterium sp. ZWU0022, assembly GCF_000800875.1. Taxonomy (NCBI): domain Bacteria; kingdom Fusobacteriati; phylum Fusobacteriota; class Fusobacteriia; order Fusobacteriales; family Fusobacteriaceae; genus Cetobacterium; species Cetobacterium sp. ZWU0022. The sequence goes on along the minus strand of NZ_JRJZ01000083.1, from coordinate 38,053 downwards.
TGCATTAACAGGAGATGTTATATTAAATCCAACAGAAGAAGATGTTGTAAAATACACAAAGAAAAGAGAAAATTATTTAGCAGAAAAAGAACTTTTAAAGCAATTAAAAGATAAAACGGCTACATCAAAAGATGGAGTAACGGTAGGAGCTTGGGCAAATATAGGTTCTCCAAAAGATGTTGCAGGAGTTTTAAGAAACGGAGCTAATGGAATTGGTCTTTATAGAACAGAGTTCTTATTTATGGCTAACGACAGATTCCCAACAGAAGATGAGCAATTTGAAGCGTATAAAATAGTTGCTGAGTCTATGAAAGATGAAAATGGAAATCCATTCCCAGTAACAATAAGAACAATGGATATAGGTGGAGATAAATCTTTACCATATATGGAGTTACCACATGAGGAAAATCCATTCTTAGGATGGAGAGCTTTAAGAATATGTTTAGATAGACCTGAAATTTTAAAAACTCAATTCAGAGCACTTTTAAGAGCATCAGCTTTCGGATATATTAAAATAATGTTACCTATGGTAATCTCAATAGAAGAGTGTAGAAAATCAAAAGAATTATTAGAAGAGTGTAAAGCAGAATTAAGAGCAGAAGGAATAAAGTTCGATGAAGAGATTCAATTAGGAATAATGATTGAAACTCCTGCAACAGCATTCAGAGCTAAATGGTTTGCACAAGAAGTAGATTTCTTCTCAATAGGAACAAATGATTTAACTCAATATACGTTAGCAGTAGATAGAGGAAACGAAAGAATTTCTCATTTATACGATACATATAATCCAGGAGTTTTAGCAGCAATAAAAGCAGCTATCGATGGAGCACACGAGGGTGGAATTTCTATATCTATGTGTGGAGAGTTTGCTGGAGAAGCTAGAGCAACAGCTTTACTATTTGGAATGGGATTAGATGCATTCTCAATGTCAGCTATATCAGTTGCAAAAGTAAAGAAAAACATAATGGCTATGGATAAAGCATCAGCAGAAGCTCTTGTAGAGAGAGTAATGTCTATGAGTACAACTGAAGATGTATTAGCAGAAGTAGATAAATTTAACGATCAATTATTAGGATAATATAAAAAGGTGAAACTTTGTTTCACCTTTTTTTCTTTTTGGAGTATACTATGAGAAAAAACAGGAGAGTGGTTATGGGATTTAAAGATTTTAAAATCGAAGTGAATAAAAAAAATATTCTTCATAACTATGAATATCTAAAAAGATTAAGGAATAAAGAGATTATAGCTGTAGTAAAAGCAAATGCGTATGGCCATGGAATAAAAAATATCGTATCTCTTCTATCAGAGCACGGGTGTAAATATTTTGCTGTTGCTAGAGAGTGTGAAGCAGAAAAAATTTTAGAATTGAAGTTAAAAAATGTAAATATATTAATTTTAGAAACGATAGAGGACTTAAATTTTTTGAAACAAAATAAAAATGTTGAGATGGTTATAAATAGTTTTAAAGACCTTCTTTTTTTATTAGAGAGTGATATTTCGACGGAACAACTTCATTTAAAATTAGATTTTGGATTTGGAAGAAATGGAGTTGTAGAAAGTGATTTTTCAAAATTAAAAAAATTAATTTTAGAGAAAAATTTAAAATTTAAAGGAATCTGTACTCATGTCTTTGCGGCTGATTATGAAGATATGTTGATTGTTGAGAAAAAGTTTAATAATATATTATCAGAGTTAGATAAAAAGCGATTCGATATTATACATATGCAAAATAGTGCTGGAGTTATTTCAATTGAAGGTGCTGGATGTACACATATAAGATGTGGAACAATTTTATTTGGACTTCAAGAGATAGGTTACTATGATCCTAATATAAAAAGAGCTTTTAAGTTAATTGGAAAAATATTAGATATAAAAGATTTAAACGATTTAAAATATATTGGATACGAGAAAAAAGAAAAAATAACTTTGACTGAAAATAAAAAAATAGCAAAAATAAGATTGGGCTATGGAGATGGATTTTCTAAAAGAGGAGAAGGTATTATGTCTATAATCAATAATAAAAAGTTTGAAATAGTTCATATTAGCATGGATAGCTCATTTATTTTAGTTGATGAATCAGTAAAGGAAGGGGATTTTATAGAGATTTTTTATGATTTAGAAGATAGTATAAAATATTTAAAAGTTCCTCATTATGAATTTTTATCGTGTATAAACGAAAGAATCAAGAGAGAGATTATATGACTACGAACAAAAATAAAATTTTATTTTAAAAAAATATTGACTTTTTTTTTCAAATGAGATATTATTACTCAAAACCATCAAGAGAGACCGAGGGACTGGCCCGTCGACGTTTCAGCAACCTACCAATGAGTGTGGTGCTAATTCCAGAAAGATGGGAGAGATCTAAATTTGATTAATTTACTCTCATCTTAATTTTAATAATTAAGGTGGGAGTTTTTTTTATACGGGAGGATTAAAAATTATGATTATATTAGAGAATGTTAATAAAATTTATAGCAATAATTTTCATGCTGTAAAAAATGTAAATTTAAATATTCAAAAGGGGGAAATATTTGGAATAATAGGATTGAGTGGTGCAGGAAAATCCTCTTTGATAAGATTATTTAATGGTTTAGAAGCATTAAATAGCGGTTCTATAAAAATTGAAGGAACAGATATAGCAAAGCTTTCTAAAAAAGATTTATTGGAAAAAAGAAAGAGAATAGGAATGATATTTCAACATTTTAATCTATTAAAATCTAGAAACGTGAGAGATAATATAGCCTTTTCTTTAGAGGTTGCAGGATGGAAAAAATCAGAGATAAAAACTAGAGTTGATGAATTACTGAGATTAGTTGAACTTGAAGACAAAGGAGAATTTTATCCCTCTCAACTTTCTGGAGGTCAAAAACAAAGAGTAGCCATAGCGAGAGCTTTAGCAAATAATCCAAAGATTCTTCTATCGGATGAAGCTACTTCAGCACTAGACCCTAAAACTACAAAATCTATATTATCTTTAATAAAAGATATACAGAAAAAAATGGATTTAACAGTAATTTTAATAACTCATCAAATGGAAGTTATTAGAGAAATCTGTGATAAAGTTGCAGTTATGTCAAATGGGGAAATTATAGAAATAGGTAAAACTCATGAAATATTTTTAAATCCTCAAAATGAGGTTACAAAAGAGTTAATTTCATATATTCCAGCTCAAGAAAAAGAGGAAATTGAGTTTATAAAAAAACCAGGAAATAAAGTAATAAAACTTATGTTTTTAGGATCAGTAGCTGGTGATCCTATCTTATCTAAAGCTGTAAGAAAATTTGATTTAGATATAAATGTTTTAGGAGGATCAATTGATTTATTAGCAACAATGCAAGTAGGACATTTAGTTGTTGAATTAATAGGAGATTTAGAAAAACAAAATGAAGCTATAGAATGGTTTCCAAGTTTAGATGTAGGGGTGGAGGTAGTTTATAATGGTATTTAATATGTTAATACAGGCGACAATAGAAACAATCTATATGGTTATATTTTCTGCAATTGTTTCTCTTATAATAGGTTTTCCATGTGGAATTTTAGCAGCAATAACATCACAAGGTCACATATATGAAAACAAGGTAATTAATAGCTTTTTAAATGGAGTTATAAATATTACAAGATCTTTTCCATATATCATTCTTATGATTTTGTTACTTCCGTTATCAAGATTTGTAATAGGAACTACAATAGGGAGTACAGCAGCAATTGTACCACTTTCAATATCGGCGGCTCCATTTGTAGCAAGAATTGTAGAGAATTGTGTTTTAGAGGTAGACAGAGGTGTTATAGAAGCAAGTGAGAGTCTAGGAGCTAATAATTATACAATAATAACAAAGGTAATTATACCTGAGTCATTACCATCTTTAATTCAAGGAATAACTTTGCTAATTATTAATTTAATTGGATTATCTGCAATGGCTGGAGCTATTGGAGGTGGAGGTTTAGGAGATTTAGCAATAAGATTTGGTTACAATCGTTTTAAATTAGATATTATGATATATTCAGTTTTAGTAATTATTGCTTTAGTTCAAGGGATTCAGTTAATAGGGAGTTTAATATCAAATAGATTGAAAAAAAATGGGAGGTAGTTATGAAAAAATTAGTTTTATTATTAGGATTAGTAGGTTCAATTGTAAGTTATGGAGCAAAATTGAAAGTTGGAGCTTCACCTGTTCCCCATGCACAACTATTACAGCTTGTAAAAGATGATTTAAAATCTCAAGATGTTGATTTAGATATAATTGAGATAACAGATTATGTAACACCAAATTTACTTTTAGATTCGAAAGAGTTAGATGCTAACTTCTTTCAACATAAACCTTATTTAGATACATTTTCTAAAGAAAAAAATCTGAAGTTAGTGATAGCAGGAAATGTACATGTAGAGCCGTTAGGAGTTTATTCAAAAAAAGTTGATAAAATAGAAAATTTAAAAAAAGGTGGTGTTGTAGCAATACCAAATGATCCAACAAACGGAGGAAGAGCTTTAATTTTACTTCATAATAATGGAGTTATAAAATTAAAAGATCCAACTGATCTTTTAGCAACTGAATTTGACATAGTAGAAAACAAAAATAATCTTAAATTTAAATCTTTAGATGCAGCACAAATTCCAAGAGCTTTGAAGGATGTTGATTTGGCAGTTGTAAACGGAAATTATGCTTTAGAAGCGGGACTTAATCCATTAACAGAAGCTTTAATAATAGAAGGAAAAGAATCTCCTTATGCTAATTTAATAGCAGTAAGGGAAGGGGATGAAAAAAGAGAGGATATTCAAAAATTAGTTAAAGCTTTACAAAGTGAAAAAGTAAAAGAATTTATAGAAAAAACATATAAAGGAGCAGTAGTAACTGCATTTTAATTAAAGGACGAGAAAATCTTTTCTCGTCCTTTTTTTGAATTTTGTGTCAAATATATTTCTAAAAAGAACTCTTTTCAAAGTACATACTATATGATATAATCTATACTAGATTTTTTATTAAAAAAGTCAAGATTTATATTTTTAGAAATTGACTATTATAAATATTTTTGATAGTATACATATATTAAAAAAGTATAGTTTAAAGGGAGTAAGATGAAAACTGACTTATTGGTGATAAAGGATGAGTTAAAAAAATATGCTAAAACAATTTCAAAGCTATTTTCTATGGATGTAGGTATCTGTGATAAAAACTTAATAAGAATAACAGGAAGTGGCCCTCAAAAAATAGGTGAAAAAATAAAAGGTAGAGCAAACAAAAAAACATTAGAAACAAAAGAAACTACTGTTATTTTGAATCCAAGAGAGGATGAAATATGTAACGGTTGCTCAGAAAAGAGCTGTTGTTTAGAAGTTCTTGAGATATCAACGCCAATAATGTATGAAGGTGAAATAATAGGTTTAATAAGCTTAGTTTCTTTTGATGAAGAACAGAAAAAAAGAGTTTTAGAAAATTTAAAAAATTATTTAGATTTTGTAGAGCAGATGGCAGAATTAATAAGTGTTAGATTTATAGAATATAATGAAAATCTAGAAAAAACAGAAAGAGAGAACATTCTTTCTACAATATTGAATACAATTCAAAAAGGTGTTTTGAGATTTAATAAAAAAGGAGATATAACAGCAATAAATAACTTTGCATTAAAAAAAATAGATTTAGGAAGATCTATTATAGGTGAAAAAGTAACTATTGATTCTCAGAACGATTTTATCATGGAGCAAGAGATTTATAAATTAAAAGTTCAAAATAAAGAGTTACTTGTTTTAGGTAAAATTCTTCCTTTTGAAGCTTTTGGAAGAAATGAAAAGATTTTTATTTTTGATGATATGAATAAAGTAAATGAAGGAATCAGAGAATTAGTTGAAACATCTAATAGTGTTTCTTTAAAAAATATAATTGGAGAGTCTGAATTTACGGAATTATTAAAAGAAAGAATAAAACATGTAGCACCATCTAAATCTACAGTTTTGATAACGGGTGAAAGTGGAACTGGAAAAGAGCTTGTGGCTAGAGCCTTACACTACCATAGTGACAGAAGAAATGCTCCGTTTGTAGTTATAAATTGTGCAGCAATTCCAGAATCTCTTTTAGAGAGTGAGTTGTTTGGATATGTAAGAGGAGCTTTTACTGGTGCAGATAAAAATGGACGTATGGGAAAATTTGAATTAGCTAATGGAGGAGTTATATTTTTAGATGAAATAGGTGATATGCCACTTTATCTTCAAGCAAAAATTTTAAGAGTACTCCAAGAAAGAAAAGTAACAAGAATTGGCTCAAATAGAGATATAGAATTAGATATTAGAATAATTGCAGCAACTAATGTTGATTTAGAAAAAAAGATAATGGAAAAGAAGTTCAGAGAGGATCTTTATTATAGGTTAAAAGTAATTCCCTTTGAAGTAGCACCCTTAAGAAAAAGGGTTGAGGATATTCTTCCTATCACAAGAAATTTAATAAAAAAATATAATAAAATAACAGAGAGATATATAAACTTTATCGATATAGAAGTAGAGAGATTGTTTTTAAATTATTCTTGGCCAGGAAATATAAGAGAGTTAGAAAATGTTGTAGAGTTTATGTTCAACCTTTCTGATGGTAGTGATATTTTAAGTTTATCAACAATTCCTGAAAAATTATTAGAAGAGAAGTATTTAGATAAAGAATTAAAAAAGGATTGTTCTTTATCTAAAGAAGATAACTATTTAGAAGATTTTGAGAATATTGAAAAAAAATACATTCAAAAAGCTTTAGAAATATTTGGAAAAGACACTGAAGGAAAAAAAATAATAGCAAGTAAAATGAATATAGGTTTAACAACGTTATATAGAAAAATTCAGAGATATGATATCTGATTTTTCAAAATGAAAAAAAATTTTTTCAAAATGAAAAAATTTTCAAAATGAAAAAAAATCAAAATTAAGCTATTTCAAATTATGTTAAGTAGAATTAAAAAATAAAAATACTAATACAAAAAAAATAAAAAAATAACACAAATATTAAAAAATATATCTATTGGAACAGAAATTGCTTATTATAATACTTGTATATTGCTTATATTAGTATAAATTTAAATTAAGGAGGATTTTTGTAAAATGATAGATAAAATTTTAAGTATTTTAAATGAAGAGATAGTTCCGGCAGAAGGGTGTACAGAGCCAATAGCTTTAGCTTATATAGGAAGTAAATTAACAACAATATTAGGTGGAGTTCCAGAGAAAGTTGAAATAGCTCTTTCAGGAAATTTAATAAAAAATGTTAAAAGTGTAAAGATTCCTAATTCAGAAGGAATGGTAGGAATTGAAGCAGCAGTTGCATTAGGAACAATATTGGGGGATTCAAAAAAAGATTTAATGGTTATATCAACAATTGATAAATCAAGATTAAATGAAGTTAAAGAGTATTTAGACAATAAAAAAGTAGTAGCTACTAAAATTGAAGGAGATGTAAAACTTCATATGAGAGCTACTGGAGTTTTAGGTGAAGATACAGTAACTATAGAGATAAAGGATTATCATACAAATATTGTTAAGATAGAAAAAAATGGTGAATTAATAAAAGGTGGAACTTGTGATGAAGTTGTTACAGGGGATGCTATGACAGATAAAGAGTTTTTAACAGTAGAGTTAATTCATGACTTGGCTAAAACAATAGATTTAGAGTTAATCGCTCCGATTTTTGAAAAGGTTATAGCTTACAATTCAGCTATAGCAAATGAAGGACTAAAAAATGATTATGGAATCGGAATGGGTAAAGGAATATATGAGGGAATGCAAGAGGGAGTTTACGGTAAAGATTTAAAAAATAAAATCGTAAGTTTTGCAAGTGCAGGAAGTGACGCTAGAATGAATGGATGTTCGATGCCTGTAATGACAACAAGTGGAAGTGGAAACCAAGGAATGTCAGCTTCTTTACCAGTTATAAAATATTGTGAAGAAAAAGGATTATCACATGAAGATTTAATTAGAGGACTATTCTTCTCACATATGACAACAATTCATATAAAATCAAATGTAGGAAGATTATCTGCTTATTGTGGTGTTGTTTGTGCAGGTGGAGGAGTAGCAGGAGCTTTAGCTTTCTTAGATGGTTTATCTTTAGATAGAATTGATTCGGCGATTGAAACAACATTAGCAACATTATCAGGAATGCTTTGTGATGGTGCAAAAAGTTCTTGTGCAACAAAGATTGCGAGCTCGATAGGGATGGCATTTGATTCATACTATTTATCTAAGAAAAAGAGAAACTTTGAATATGGTGAAGGAATAGTAGGAAAGAATGTTGAAGCGACACTAGCGAACGTAAAAGTTTTAGCTCAAGAGGGACTAAGAAAAACAGATGAAGTTGTTTTAGAAATAATGTTAAATAACTAATTATAAGTAAAGTTTTAGGAGGAAAAATGAAAATAATAATTATCGGTGGAGTTGCTGCTGGAATGTCAGCTGCGGCAAAAGCAAGCAGATTAAACAAAAATGCAGAATTAGTAATCTATGAAAAGACAGAGATAGTTTCATGGGGAGCATGTGGATTACCTTATTATGTAGGAGATTTCTTTGAAGATCCAAACAACATGATAGCTAGACCTGTAGAAAAATTTATAGAAGCAGGAATGAATATTAAAATAAAGCATGAAGTAATTGGAATAGATGTTGAAAAGAAAGAGGTAACTATTAAGAATTTAGTGACTGATGAGATATTCACAGACAACTATGACAAGTTAATGGTAGCAACAGGAGCTCACGCTATTATGCCTCCTATTAAAAATTTATCAGCAAAAGGTGTATACACTTTAAAAGATTATACTGATGGAATCGAGCTAAAAGAGGAGATTTTAAAAGAGGAAAATCAAGAGATTGTAATCGTAGGAGCTGGATATATCGGTCTTGAAGTTGCTGAAGCTGCAAAACATTTAGGAAAAAGAAGTGTAAGAATCATCCAACTTGGAGATAGAGTTTTATTAGAAAGTTTTGATAAAGAAATCACTGATGTTATGGAAGAAGAGATCAGAGCTCATGAAGGTGTAGAGCTACATTTAGAAGAGGTTGTAGAAGAGATTCTTGAAGAGAATGGAAAAGTTGTTGGAGTAAAAACAAACAAAGGTCAATATCCAGCAAATATAGTAGTTATTTCAACAGGAGTTAGACCAAATACAGCTTTCTTAAAAGAAACAGGAATTAAGATGTTGTCAAATGGTGCTTTAGTGATTGATAACTATGGAAAAACAAGTATTGATTCAATCTACTCAGCAGGAGATTGTGCAACAGTTCCACATCTGGTAAGAAATGAAGATGTATATATTCCATTGGCAACAACAGCTAATAAAATTGGAAGAGTTGTTGGAGAAAACTTAGCTGGATTAGAAACTGAGTTCAAAGGAACTTTAGGTTCGGCAGCAGTTAAAGTAATGGAAGTAGAAGCTGGAAGAACAGGAATTACAGAAGCTGAAGCTATAAAAATGGGGATTAATTATAAAACAGTATTCATAAAAGATAAAAATCAAACAAACTATTATCCAGGTAGAGAGGATATATTTGTAAAATTAATATATGATGCAGATACAAGAGTTCTTTTAGGAGGGCAAATAGCAGGAAAGAAAGGTGCTGTATTAAGAGTTGATTCTTTAGCAACAGCAATCTATTCAAAATTAACTGTAGATGAAATTGGAATGATGGATTTCTGTTATGCACCACCATTCGCAAGAACATGGGATGTAATGAACGTAGCTGGAAACGTAGCAAAATAAAAAGGCTTCAATAAAAATTTAAATATAGAAACGGGAGAAAAAAATGAACAACGTATTTTTTGAACAATTTTTAATGATTAGTGATTTAAAAACTGTTGGTTTCTTAGTAGCTTTATTAGTTATTTTATACCTAATAAATATGTTACCAAAGAAAAAATTTAACTTTTCTGCAAAAGTTATGGTTGCAACAGTTGTCGGTTTAATTTTAGGATTAGCAATTCAAGTTGTAGCAGGATTCCCAGAGGATCCAATGAAGTTAGTATTCGTTAGAGAAACTACATTATGGTATAGTTTACTTGGTGGAGGATTTATATCTTTAATAAGAATGCTAGTTATTCCTCTAGTAATGGTTTCAATTATTCATGTTATTATCAACATGAAAGAGGATGCTAACCTAGGAGATTTAGTAAAGAGAAGTTTAGTTATTACTTTAGTAATGGTAGCTATCTCTGTTGGTGTAGGATTACTTTTAGGAAATATATTCCAAGTTGGAAAACTTTCATCTGATGCAGTAGCAACAGTAGCAACAACAGGTGGAAGACAAATTAGAGAAGTAAGTAACATAGTTGATACATTAAAAGCTTTAATTCCTTCAAATCCTGTTGAAGCAATGGTTAAATTAAACATTGTAGGATTAGTAATATTCTCAGCAGTAGTTGGAGTAGCAGCAAAAAGAATGTCAAAGAAATATATGGATATCGTAAAGCCATTCTTTGATTTAATCAACGCAGCTCAAAAGATAATTGTATCTATGGCAATGAGTATCATTAGATGGATGCCTTTAGCAGTAGTACCACTTTTAGCAAATACAATTGCACAAAAAGGTATTGGGGCAATAGCAGAAGTAGGAAAATTCATAGCAGTTTTATACTTAGCAACAGCAATTATGTTTGTTATTCAAATGGTAGCAGTAGCATTCTTCGGATTAAATCCATTTACATATGTTAAAAAGAGTATCTCATTAATGATCTTAGCATTTACTTCAAGATCAAGTGTTGGTTGTTTACCAGTAACAATTTCAACATTAACTAACAAATTAGGTGTTAGTGAGTCAACTGCAAGTTTCGTAGCAAGTTTTGGTACAACAGCAGGAATGCAAGGATGTGCAGGAATATTCCCAGCATTAACAATAGTATTCGTAACTAATATGAGTGGACACTCTGTAGATATGACATTAATAGTTATGTCAATAATAGTTGTGGCAATCAGTTCGTTAGGAATCGCAGGAATTCCAGGAACGGCAACAATGGCAGCATCAGTAGCTTTATCAGGTACTGGTTTAGCAGCTATGTTCCCTTTAATCAATCCAATTTTAGCAATCGACCCAATTATCGATATGCCTAGAACAATGTTAAACGTAATCGGATCGGTTACAAATGCATTAATGGTTGATAAGAGTTTAGGAAATCTAAATACTGAAGTTTATCAAGATATGGAAGCAGGAAGTGAAGCAAACTCTTCTGATGATGAATAATTAAAAAAGTCACCTTTGGGTGACTTTTTTTTATCTGATTCCATTGTAAAGTTTGTAAAATTTTCCTTTTGAAGCCAAAAGTTCTGAGAAGCTTCCTTCTTCAACAATATTATTTTCACCAAGGACATAAATTTTATCAAAATCCTCTAGTAAACTTAATCTATGAGTTATAGCTATAAGAATTCTATCGCTATATTCCTCTTTTATATTTTTTAAAATAGATTTCTCATTTATGATATCTAGTGCATTTGTAGCTTCATCTAAGAGAATTAAATCTGGATTTTTTAGGAATAATCTAGCCATGGCAATCTTTTGTTTTTGTCCAGAGCTAGCATGAACTCCTCCTTCTCCAATTATAGTGTCTTTTCCAAGAGAAAACTTATCAAAAATCTCATATACATAGGATTTATCGATTGCAAATTTTATCTCTTCATCTGAGAAATTTTCTTTAACAAGAGTAATGTTTTCAATCATGCTTCCATTGATTATATAATCACTTTGATCTACAATGGCCAATTTGCTTAAATAACTTTTAAAAGTTATTTCGTTTAAAGGAATTCCATTGATTAAGATTTTACCTTCAGTTGGAATAAGAGATCTTTTTAAAAGAGAAGCAGTAGTACTTTTTCCAATTCCACTTTCACCGACTAAAGCGATTTTTTCGCCTTTATTTATTTTTAGATTAAAGTTTTTTAAAATACTGTTTTCTTCAAAAGAGAAGCTTATATCTTTAAATTCGATAGATTTAATCTGCTCGTTGAAATCAAAATTACCGTCAGGTCTATCTTTTAAATTTATAATCTCATTAAAACGATTAACTCCAGATATTCCTTTCTGATAAATATCAACTAAGCCAACCATTCTCATAATACGTAATCTAAATCGATCAACAAGCAATAAGAAAGATAGTATAATCCCCATAGTAACACCATCTTTTATATATAGATATCCACCTGCGAGTATAATTATAAGTTGGGTTATATTAGAATAGAATGTAACTCCAGAAACAATTAAACTAGATGGAATCATATTTTCCTTCTCGCTATTCAATAAAGATTGATTTTTTTCTAGAAATTTATTTTCTGCATATTTTTCTAAATGATTATCTTTTAAAAATGAGATGGTTCTTAGAGTGTCATGAAAATTAGAGGATAGTATTCCTGAGTTTTTTCGTACCAATCTATGTCCAGCTTTCATTTTTTTATTTTCTTTATATACAAAGAAAAGAGTCAATGGAAGAGGAAATAAAGTTATTAGAGATAACTTTAAATCAAAATCAATCATAATGAAAATGGATGCAATAATTGTAATAACCGAAAATATAAAGTCTTCTAATCCTCTGTGACAAAGTGTTGAAACACTATCTAAATCACTTATTACTCTAGAAATTAGATCACCACTTTGATTTTTTTTAAAAAATTCAGCAGGTTGAGATAATAATTTCTTCACAAGGTCATTTCTCATGGATTGTTTTATTTTACTTCCCATAAGTTTTCCATTAGCTTGAGAATGAACTGCAAAAGCTAGACGAAGTATATATAAAACTATTAAAATTATTGAAAACTTTAGCAGTAGATTTATATTTTTAGTTGGTAAGGCCTCATCAATTAAATTTTTTATTAAAAGAGGAGAGTAGATATCTATAGCAGTCATTGCTAGTCTTATCGAAAGAAAAAAGAGTAGTAATTTTCTTTCTTTTTTTAAATAATATAACAAAGATTTAGATGAAGTTATTTTCATAGAGTTATCTCCTTTGTGTGTTATTAATTTAATAGTAACTTTTTTTATATATAAAAGTCAATACTTTAAGATATAAATAATATAAATAATAGATGATAATGTTATAAATTTTAGATAATTTGATTGAAATTTGTACGATAAAGTGTTAATATTACATATAAAGAAGAGTAATGGTTCTATAGATTAAAAGGGAATTGAGTGTAAATCTCAAACGGTCCCGCCACTGTATAGAGGACAAAAGCAGTAATACCACTGAAATGAAAAGTTTTGGGAAGGGCTGTTAGTAGGATGAATCTAAGTCAGGAGACCTGCCATTATTAAAGATTCTGCGAGGACGGAGAAGCATAATATTGATATATTTGACTTCTCTTTAAAATTCATTGATAAAAGAGAGGTTTTTTTATTGGTGAAAAATTTGTATTACTATAAAAAATGTATATGAGGAGAGAAGATGGATTTTTATAAGGACTTAGAAAAAGGAGCGGTTGTAGTTGCTCATTTTGGAACTACACACGAGGATACTAGAGAGAAAACAATAGATGTTATAAATAAAAAGATAAAGGCTGAGTTTCCAAAATTGGATTTTTATCAAGTGTTTACTTCAAGAATAATAAATAGAATTTTAGCTAAAAGAGGAATAGAAAATTTAAATACAACTCAAATTTTAGAAAAATTACTGGTGGAGGGATATAAGCATGTAATCCTTCAGCCAACATATATAATAAATGGAACAGAGATGGAAGCATTAAAAAGAGAAGTTGAAAGTTTTACAGATAGATTTGAAGATATAAGAGTTGGAACTCCACTTTTGACATCAGTAGAAGATTACTTTCATCTTTTAGAAGTTTTAGAAGATGAGATAGGAGATTTATCGAAAAGTGAAGCTGTCGTTATGATAGGTCATGGAACGGAACATCCAGCACACTCAACATATCCTATGTTAGATTATATAGCTAGAGATTTAGAAAAACCTATTTATGTAGGAACTGTGGAGGGATATCCAGGGTTAGATAAGGTTGTTAAAGAGCTAAAGAAAGATGGAAAAGAGAAGGTTACACTTATGCCTCTTATGTTTGTTGCTGGAGATCATGCAAAAAATGATATAGCTGAAGACTGGAAAGAGGCTTTAGAAGAGAATGGGTTTGAAGTATCTTTAAACTTAAAAGGATTAGGAGAAATAGAAAGAGTTCAAAATATTTTTATTGAAAAGGCTAGAGAGTTAGAAAATATAAGACCTGAAGATATTCTTGTAAAAAAAGCTGAATATGCAAGAGGGAGAAAAGCAAGCCATTAAACTTGGAAGAGATAATCTCTTCCGTTTTTTATTCAAAGGAGAAAGAATATGAAAAAATTATTTTTATTTTTATTACTAACTACGCTTACCTTTTCAAGTGATTCTATAAGAGTTGTATCAACATCACAATTTACAACTGAGATGTTGTTGGCTATAGGAGCAGAAGATTATTTGATTGGAACATCTTTTTTAGATGATGAGATTCTTCCAGAGCTCCAACAGAAATATAATAAAATTCCTGTTTTAGCAGCAGGAGCCCCAACAAAAGAGTTATTTTATTCATTGAATCCAACTTTTTTAACAGGATGGCAATCAATAGCAACACCTAAAAATCTAGGAACTATTGAAGAATTAAAAGAAAATGGAGTAGAAGTTTTTTTTACAAAATCTCAAAAAACATCAAATATAGATGATATCTATGAGGATATTTTATATTTTGGAAAAAGATTTAATCTTGAAAAAAATGCAAATCAAGTTGTAAAAAATATGAAGTCAGAGATAGAAGAAGTGAAATCAAAAAATTTAGGAAAGAAAAAGATTAAAATATTTGCTTATGATAGTCAAGAGTCAGCACCATTTGTAATTGGAGGAAATGGAATAGGAAATACAATGATGGAAATAGCTGGAGCTGAAAATATTTTTAGAAAAAGTAGCTTTAGTTTTGGAACTGGAAGTTGGGAGAAAATATTAGATGAGAATCCCTTAGCAATAATTGTTATAGATTATGGAGATAAAAGTTATGAGTCAAAGATAGATTTCTTAAAAAATCGTTCTCCAATATCAGAGCTTGAAGCTGTAAAAAAAGATAGATTTATAAGAATACCTCTAAGTTATCTATCTTCGGGAATAAAAGTGAGTAAAGGAATTGAAAAAATTTCAGAAGGGTTGAGTGAGGAGCAAAAGTGAGAGTGCAGAGCAAAAATCTTATATTAATTTCAGTGACTTTAATATTTATTTTAGGAACTATAGCTGTTACAGTAGGAAGTGTTTCTCTATCACCATTGCATGTTTGGAAGATTATAATAAACAAAAGTTTGAATAGAGAGATTTTTTCTATCGAGTGGAAAAAGTCGACAGAGATGATTGTGTGGAATTTGAGAGTTCCAAGAGTCATATTATCTCTTTTAAGTGGTGGCGGATTGTCATTAGTTGGAATACTAATGCAAGCATTGACAAAAAACTCATTGGCAAGTCCATATATTTTGGGAATCTCCTCTGGAGCTAGTACTGGAGCTGTGATATCAATTGTTTTAGGAGGATTACTAGGAATAGGATTTTCTCCAGGGATAGGGGCTTTTATATTTGGAACACTGACAGCATTTTTAGTTTTTTATTTAGCTGGAAATGGAGGATACTCTAGTACAAAACTTGTATTAATAGGGGTAGCCGTGTCTTCGCTTTTTTCGGGAGTTACTACTTTTTTAGTTACAACAGCTAAAAATGAAGCTCAGTTGAGAGGAGCTATGTTTTGGATATCGGGAAGCTTAGCTGGTGCAAGATGGGATAGTTTGACAACTCTTTTTATTGTTCTTTTAATATCAATAGGACTTATTTCACTAAAGTATAGAGAACTAAATATTTTAATAGCTGGAGATGAGTTGGCAGAAACTTTAGGTGTGGATGTAAAAAGATTAAGGTTTTTGATAGTTATGGTGTCTACTTTTTTAACAGGATTTATAGTATCTGCAACTGGAGTAATTGGGTTTGTTGGATTGGTGATACCTCATATTTGTAGAGGTTTTGTTGGAAGCAATCATAAAAGATTAATACCGTCAGCAATTCTTTTAGGAGCAGTATTTTTGTTAGGAACAGATACATTGACAAGAGCAGTTTTTAAAACCCAAGAGATTCCTATTGGAGTAATTACTTCAATGTTAGGTGCACCATTTTTTATGAGCATGTTAAGAAAAAATAGTTATAATTTTGGAGGATAGATTTGTGATAAAAATAGAAAACCTAGACTTTAAAATAGATGAAAAAGAGATTTTGAAAAATATAAGGTTAAAAATAAAAAAAAGAGAGTTTATAGGAATTATAGGAGAAAACGGATGTGGGAAAAGTACGTTATTGAAAAATGTTTACCGTAACTATATCCCACAAAAAAATAGTGTATATTTAGACGATATAGAACTTAATGATTATTCAGTAAAAGAGTTATCAAGAAAATTATCAGTACTTAGTCAAAACCAAAAGATAAATTTTGATTTTTCTGTTAAAGAGATAGTAGAAATGGGAAGATATAATAGAAGCTCTTTATTTACTAGTAACTCGAATGAAAAAGATATTGATGATGCATTGAACCAAGTAGGAATGCTTCATTTAAAACAAGCTAGTTTTTTAACTCTTTCTGGTGGGGAGATGCAAAGGGTTTTAATAGCTAGATCAATAGCTCAGGAGAGCGAAGTTTTATTATTGGATGAACCTACAAATCATTTAGATATAAGATATCAATATCAGATTATGGATTTAGTAAAAAAATTAAATAAAACTGTAGTTGCTGTAATACACGATATAAATATTGCTAGCCGGTATTGTGATTATATTTTTGCTATGAAAGATGGAGAGATAAAGTATGAAGGAACTCCTGAAAATATTATAACTTCTGAAAAAATTAATGAGATATTTGGAATAGAGGTAGAGGTCATTAAACATCCAAAAACTCAAAAACCAATAGTTATTTTTTTGTAAAAAAATATAAAAAGTTGTATGAGTATTCGAAAAAAACACAAAAAAAATAAAAGCTAGACTTAATTTATAAAAATATGGTAAAATCTATAAAAAATTACATAGAATTATAAAAAGAAAAGAATGGTGGATTATGAAAAAAGGAAAAAAGATATTTTTAGGAATTTTAGTCTTTTTAGTAACATCAATTTTTTATAGAGAGATTACATTAAAAAATATTAAGACTAAAGAGGAAAGTATAGCAATAGAAAATAAAGAAACTCCTGAGCTTGGAGATGTAGTGCAAAATGGCAATTTGATTGTAACTATTGATTCTAAAGAGAATGAAGAAAAAGCCGACTTTGAGATTTTAAACTCTCCTGAGGCAATAGAACTACCAAGAATTTCTGAAGAAGTTTTAGCTTTAGATGATAAGGAACTTGAGAATCAAATCTCAAAAGAATGGGAAGAACAAGAAGATAAAGAGTTAATAGCTATTGATGAAACTATTGATTTAGAAGAGAAAATAGTTTTAGAAGATATAGAATATACAATAAAAAAAGGAGATACAATCTCTGATCTTTCAAAAGAATATAAAATAAAAAGTGATTATATCTATGCAAATAATGTTGATAAAAATTTAAGAGTACTTCAAATAGGAAAGAAAATAAATATACCTACAGAGCAAGGTATTTTTTATTCTGTAAAAAAAGGAGATACATTTGAAGCTTTATCAAAAAGATTTGAGGTAGATGTAACAACAATAAAAGAGGACAATAATATCGATAGACTTTTAATAGGTGCAAAAATCTTTTTAAGAGAACCAAAAGTTTCAAGATATTTAAATAGCTTTAAGCAGCAATATGTTAAACAAAATCCGATGGGAAGCTTTGCTAATCCTTTAGTTGCAATGAGTCTAACAAGTAGTTTTGGTTCAAGGAAACATCCAGTTTTAAAGCAAGTATTGAATCATGCCGGAATAGATTTAAGAGCAAAAACAGGAACAAAGGTTGTTTCAGCAAGAGATGGTGTTGTGAGTTTTGCAGGAAGAGCTAGTGGTTATGGAAAACTAATAATAATAAAACATTCAGATGGTTACGAAACAAGATATGCACATTTAAGCAAAATTGACGTTCAAAAAGGGCAGAAAGTTTCTCAGAATCAGCATATAGCTTTAAGTGGAGCAACAGGAAGAGTTAGTGGACCACATTTACATTTTGAAATAAGAAAAAATGGAAAAATAGAGAATCCATTAACATATTTAAAATTTTAATAAAAAATCCCCCAAATCAATTTGGGGGATTTATTTTTTGATAAAATAGTTTGGAGGAAAAAATGCAATATAAAAATAGAGTTATAATTATCGTTTCGAGTTTTATTTTATTATTTTTAATATGTGTTTCTCTTTTAATAGGAAATTATAAAATTGAAGTTTTAAAAGCTATAAATCTTATTTTGGGAAATGGGGATAGAAACTCTTTAGATTACAAAGTTTTATGGACCTTAAGGCTTCCAAGAGTTATTATGGCTATAATAATAGGTATGCTTTTAGGAAGTAGTGGTGCTATTACTCAAACACTTTTTAGAAATCCTATGGCAGATCCATATATAATAGGAATATCAGCAAGTGGAACTTTTGGAGCAGTAATAGCCTTTTTATTAGGATTACCAGAAAGTTATTTTGGTATTTTTGGATCTATTTTTTCTTTTATAACCTCTTTGATAATTTTTAAACTTTCAAATGGAAAAAGAGGAGGTGTTGAATTATCAACTCTCTTGATAATAGGTATAGCACTTTCAGCACTTTTAAGAGCTATGATTTCTTTAGCAATGTATTTAGTTGGAGAGGATAGTTTCAGAGTTGTTTTGTGGACCATGGGATATTTAGGCGGAGGGGACTGGAAAAAAATAGGAATACTTTTATTTCCTTTGATATTTTCATTAATATATTTCTATTTAAATCGATATAACTTAGATATTATTTTACTTTCAGATGAAGAAGCACATAGCTTAGGTATTGATATAAAAAAATTTAAATATAAAGTTTTGATGATTTCAACATTTATGGTTGGCTTTTCAGTAGCTTTTTCAGGAATGATAGGATTTGTAGGTTTAATAATTCCTCATTTAGTGAGAATCATATTTGGAAGTAGTAATATAAAATTAGTTCCACTCTCAATGTTTTATGGAGGAATATTTTTATTGTTATGTGATACAGTTTCGAGAGGATTATCTTCAACAATGGAGATACCAATAGGTATAGTGACAGCAATATTTGGGGCACCATTTTTTATATACTTAGCATTTAAAAGTAGAAAAGGAGTTTAAAATGAAGAGTTTAGAATTGAAAAAAATAAGCTATTCCTATGGTAAAAAAGAGATATTAAAAGATATAGATTATAAATTTTTTGAGGGTGAATTAGTTGGAATTTTAGGAGCGAATGGTTCTGGAAAAAGTACTTTATTAAAAATTATTATGGGATTTTTGAATAGAGTTAGTGGAGATATACTCTTAAATAAAAAAAGTACAGATGAGTATTCAAGAAGAGAGTTCGCAAGAAAAGTAGCTTTTATTACACAAAGTTCAAATCAAGATGTCAATTTCACAGTTTTAGAAACTTTAAAATTAGGAAGAGTACCACATATAAAAAATTTTTTTAAAGGATTAGATTTAAAAGATGAAAGTTTAGTTCAAGAGATAGTTGATCTTCTAAAATTAGAAGACTTTTTAGAGCGAGATATAAAAACATTGAGTGGAGGAGAGTTTCAAAGAGTTTTGTTAGGAAGAGCTTTTATTCAGGAGGGTGAGGTTTTGCTTTTAGATGAACCTACTTCAGCTTTAGACATAAATTACTCATTAGAATTTTTAGAACTTTTAAAAGATAGAGTAATACAGAAAAAGTTGATTGGAATAATAGTAATACACGATATAAATTTAGCATCTATATTTTGTGATAAGATAATTTTTATAAAAGATGGAGAGATATCTTTTGAAGGAAAGCCAAAAGATGTTATAAAGTCAAAAATTTTAGAAGAGGTTTATAACTTTAAACCTGTTATATTAGAAGCAGATAATGAAATCTATGTTTTACCAAAAAGGAGAATAAGATGAAAAAATTTTTATTTTTATTTACTGTGTGTTGGTTAAAAGTATTTTCTTTAGAGATTGTTGGAGATTGGGTTGTTAGCGATAAGGGAGAGCGAGTAAAATTAAAAGAATACAATCGGATCTTAGTATATAACTTTGGTGCAGTAGAGATTTTATATAAAATAAATGCTGAGGATAAAATTGTAGGAGTTGGAAATCATAATAAAAAAATATGGCCAGAAGAAAAGACAAAGCATTTAGCTTTAGCGGGACCTATTTCAAAACCATCAGTAGAAACAATCTTATCTTTTAATCCAGATTTGGTAATTTTTAATGTAATGGGAGAGGTAAAAGGTGAGCTCGATAAATTTGATATTCCATCTATAACATTTATAAATAAAAATTTAGATGATATATTGCATAATATATCTATTTTAGGAAAGCTTACAGCAAGAGAAGAGGAAAGTAGAAAGCTTATTTTTGAGCTAGAAGAAAAAAAGAGCTATATAAAAAAAAATTTAAAACTAGATGGAAAAGCTTTAGTTTTATATTCTAACTCACCACCAACATCTTTTGATAAAAAATCATTGCCAGTAGAAATTTTAGAGATATTAGGATTAGAGGTTATTCAGCCAAAATTAGGAAAAAAAGCGATAATATCTTCAGAATATATTTTAAATGAAAATCCAGATTATATAATAGGAACAAGAAGTATTAAAAATATAGATGGCATTGTAAAATCTATTCCACTTATAGAGGAAACGAAAGCATTTAAAAATAAAGATATATATGTAATAGACTCAACCGAGATTTTAAGGGCATCACATAGAGTTTTTGATGAAATAGAAAAAATTTATAATGAACTAAAAAAATAAAAATGTTGCCATATTTTAGCCATAAAAGTTTGTTAAGATATCTTTGTAAACGAAAGCGAAGAAAACTTAGGAGGTATAAGAAATGAAAAAATTTTTATTGGTATCGATGATGGCATTAGGGTTAGGAACAGTAGCAATGGCAAAAGGAAATAACGGGCATAAAATGTCTTCTGAAATGATGAGAAATAATGGTGGAAAAATGATGACAAATCAATGCCAAACAAACGAAGAAAAATTAGCTATGAGAGAGAAAATGAGAACGAATCCTAAACTTCAAGAGGGAAGAATAAAATTACAAGAAAATAAGTTAGCGATGATGAAAGAGATGGCAAAAGAGACTCCAAACTTTACAAACATAGAAAAAATAAACAAAGATAAAGCTAATATTCAAGCAGAGATGAAAACAGAGCAAATGAAAATGAGATATGAGATGTTAAAAGCAAATAAAACAGCAAATTAATTTATGAGAGCAAGGCTAATCCCTTGCTCTTTTTAATTCTATAATATATACTTTAGTTATAGATTTTTTAAACGGAGGAGATTAGATGTTATTTTATTTAAAAGCTGGGGGGCCTATTTTATATATTTTATTATTTTTATCAACGATTTCACTTGGAATTATACTAGAGAGAACAATATGTTTTATAAAAAATAAAACATCGGTAGATTTGATGTTTAAAAAAGAGATAAAAGAACTTTTATTAGATAAAAAATATGATGAAGCTATAGAGTTTTCAAAAAAAGAGAAAGGTGTAGTTGGAAAAACTTTAACTAAATTTTTAACTCGTTATTGCCTAACGGAAGATTATAAAGATAGTGATGAGTTGCTGAGAGAGATAGAACTTGAAGAGATGGATATTTTAGAAAAAAATACATATATTTTAGGAATAATAGCTTATACCGCACCAATGATTGGTTTGTTAGGAACTGTAACAGGAATGATTTCGGCTTTTGGAAAAATTGCTGTAACAGGAACTGGAGATCCTAATGCAATTGCAGGCGGAATTTCACAGGCTTTATTGACAACAGCGGGTGGGTTAATTATAGCTATCCCATCAATAATAGCTTATAATATTTTTAATAAAAAGATAGAAAAAATGAGTTTAGAAGTAGAAAAAATAGCAACATTTATAGTAAATATTGTAAAGAGGTAATATTTATGAAGAGAAGAACGAAGAAAAGAAGTTTAGCTACTCCAGATTTGACACCTCTAATAGATGTAGTATTTTTATTGTTGATATTTTTTATGCTAGTTACAACTTTTGATAAATATAGTGGATTTAAATTGGAGCTTCCAAAATCTGGAGCTATATCAGAGAGTTCAAATTTAGAGTATGAATTAATTATAGATAAAGATGAAAAATATTATATTTCAGTAGATAAAATTTCAACTGAAATAATGTTAGAGAATCTATCTGAGAAACTTAAGAATGTAAAAGAGATAACAATTAGTGCAGATAAAGATTTAAGATATGAAGTTGTAGTTAAAGCTATTGCTAAATTAAAAGATATAGGAATAGATAAAGTGGAGCTGAATTTTAATGAATAAATTTTATATTTTATCAGCAGTTTTACATACTTTAGTAGTAGGTATGTTTTTATTTCACACTACAGAGGAAGAGATAAAATTTAAAGAGAAAAAAAATATAGTTGTATCCGTGAGAAATAATAGAGCTATAAGTAATAACACAGAAGCTAGTTCAAAACCTAAAAACATTGCATCTGAGATAGAAAGTGAAGCTAAAAAAAACGATGAGAAGATAATACAAAAAAAACAAGAAAAAAAACAAGAAAAAAAACAAGAAAATAAACAAGAAAATAAACAAGAAAATAAAGTTATAAAAGAGGTAGAAAAAGCCAAAGTTAAAAAGATAGAATCGCCTAAAAAAGAGGTACAATATAATGAATTTCAAGATAATAATAGATTTTTACAAGGGGAAGATGGAGTATTTACTGCAATTTCTTTAGAAGGAATAGAGTATGAAATATTAAAAGAGGTTGATCCTAAATATCCCATTAGAGCTAAAAAATCAGGTTATAAAGGTATTGGAATAATTAGGGTGAAATTTCTTGTAGATGTTGACGGTAGTGTAAAAAATATAGAGTTTTTATCAGGTGAACAAAAATTTGGATTTAAAGAGGAAGTAGAAAAGGCACTCAATCAATGGAGATTTAAACCAATTCAATATAACAATAAAAATATAAGAGTACATTTTGAAAAAGAGTTTAAATTTAAAAACATTTGAAAATAGTAGCATGGAGTTGGGTAGAGTTTAATAAGCTCTACCTATTTTTATAAGAAAGGGGAAGTTATGGATTTTAAATTGGGATTAGATCAAAGTTTGAAAATAGCTTTATCTCTAGAGATGAAGTTATCTATTGATATATTAAAAATGAGTTTGAAAGAATTAAAAGAATTTTTGAAAGAAAAAGAGGAGAAATATCCAGGAATTGAGATAGTTTATCCAAAGCAGATAAAATCAAAATCTACTGAAGTAGAAAACTATTTAGAAAACATATCGGATTCAGAAGAGAGTTTAATAGATTTTTTAGAGGAACAGATTAGTTATTTAACTTTATCAAAAGAGATAAAAAATATTTTAGAATATTTAATAAATAATTTAGATGAACGTGGTTATTTAGATGGTTCCTTGGAAGAGTTAAGAAAAGATGGGGGATATAAAAGTGTTGTTTTTAAAGAGAGCTTAAGTATTTTAAGAAAGTTAGATCCAATTGGAGTAGGAGCTTTTGATCTTATCGATTGTTTAAAAATACAACTTTTAAACAGAGGAATAAAAGAAAGAAAAATAGAGGAAATTCTTGAAAAAAATTTAGAAGATATAGCCAATACAAATTTGAATAAAATCTGTTTAGAAAGAGAGATTGATATGTCTACTCTAAAAAGATACATAGAGGTAATAAAAACCTTGAATCCGAAACCAGCAAGAGGATACTATGTAAATAAAAAAACGAAATACATCATACCAGATATTAATCTAGATATAATAGCTGATGAGATTATAATAACTTTAAATGAAGAGGAAATCCCAAAAATTAAAGTAAGAACAGATGACAAACAAAGCTATAATTTAGCTTTAACATTAGAAAGAAGTATTCAAAAAAGACAAAAAACACTTTTAAAAGTAAGTAATTATATTTTAAATTATCAAAAAGATTTTATATTAAGAAATGCTCCATTAAAAACCTTAAAAATAAAAGATATTGCTTACGAATTAGATTTACATGAATCAACAATATCAAGAGCTATAAAGGATAAGTTTTTAAAAAGTGGTAGTAGAATCGAGAGTCTAAAAAAATATATAGTTTTAGATGAAAAAAATCAATATATAAAGAATCAAATATTAGAAATTATAGATTTGGAAAATAAAAAAAATCCTTTATCAGATGAAAAAATATTGAAAGAACTCTGCAATAGAGGTGTTATGATTCAAAGAAGAACAATAGCTAAATATAGAGATGAACTGGGAATACCCTCTAGTCGTCATAGAAAAAAATAGGTAATAAAAAATTATTTGTGATATAATAAAGCCTAAAGATTATTTTTGTATTAAATATATGAATAGTATAATTGAATGGATAAATTAGTGTGATTTACGACGAGTTAAAAAGAAGGGGAATATAATGGTTATAAAGAAAAAAAAATCAATCCGTGAACAAGTATATGATTATTTAAAAGATGAGATTGTAAATGGAAACATAAAAGAAGGGAGCAGGATAGTAGAAGAAGAATATGCTGAAAGATTAAATATAAGCAGAACACCCCTTAGAGAAGCTCTTAGAATGTTAGAGTTAGAAGGGCTTGTAGAAGCTAGAGAAAAAGGTGGAGTAACAGTTCCCAAAACTACTAAAAAAGATGTTGAAGAGGTTGTTAAAATAAGAATAGCTTTAGAAACAGTTATATTTGAAGAGTTATTTGAAAAAGTTACTTTAGAAGATATTAAAAAATTAGAGGAGAATATATATAAGGCAGATGCAATAGTAAATGATGAAGTTAAATGTTTAGAAGTATTTAAATATTTCTCAGAATTTAATAAGATTTTATATGCAATTTCTGATTTACCAAGAGTTATTCATCTAATAAATAATTTGAACTTATATCTAAAAAAGTTTAGAAAGATATCTGCTGAGAATAATGAGAGAAGATTAAGTGCACATGCTGATCATATGAAAATAGTAGAATTAATAAAAAGTGGAAAAAAGCATGAAGCGATTGAAGTTAATAGAAAACACTTGCTAGAAGCTAAAGAGTTTTTAATAAAGCAGGTTGAAAGTTAAAAATCAGAAGAAATTCTGATTTTTTTTTGGAAAAGTAGGTCACACTGTACTAAAATTATATTTTTTATAGGATTAAAGATAGAAAAATAATTTGACAAATATGAAAAATGTTGTATACTGTATTGTAAATATAAAATTGTATACAGAATACGGGACACTGAATGCCGAGGAGGATATTTTGAAAAATAAGGTTAAAATAACGGAAACTTGTCTAAGAGATGGACACCAATCTCTAATAGCAACAAGATTGACAACTGCTGAAATCCTTCCAATTGTTGAGAAGATGGATGAAGTTGGATATCATGCTTTAGAAGTTTGGGGAGGAGCCACTTTTGATGCTTGTATTAGATTCTTAAATGAAGACCCTTGGGAAAGACTTAGAGAAATCAAGAAAAGAGCTAAAAAAACAAAACTACAAATGCTTTTAAGAGGTCAAAACCTTTTAGGATACAGACACTATGCAGATGATATAGTTGAAGAGTTTGTAAAAAAATCAATTGAAAATGGTATCGATATAATCAGAATATTCGATGCACTTAATGATACAAGAAACTTAAAAGTTGCTGCTGAAGCAACTAAAAAATATGGAGGACATTGCCAACTTTCAATAGCTTATACAATAAGTCCTGTTCATACA
This sequence comes from Cetobacterium sp. ZWU0022, assembly GCF_000800875.1. Lineage (NCBI taxonomy): Bacteria > Fusobacteriati > Fusobacteriota > Fusobacteriia > Fusobacteriales > Fusobacteriaceae > Cetobacterium > Cetobacterium sp. ZWU0022. Next base: position 12,262 of record NZ_JRJZ01000083.1, on the reverse strand, counting down.
ACAGAGTACTATAAAGAGTTAGCTAAAGAGATGGAAGCTATGGGAGCAGACTCAATTGTAATAAAAGATATGGCTGGAATACTTCTTCCTGAAACAGGATACAACCTAGTAAAAGAGTTAAAGTCTGTTTTAAATGTTCCTTTAGAGTTACATACTCATGCTACAAGTGGAATAGCAAGTATGTTATACCTAAGAGCTGTAGATGCTGGAATTGATATTATTGATACAGGGATATCTACTTTTGCAGGAGGAACAGCACAGCCAGCAACAGAATCTATGGTTAGAACTTTTGAAGGTGGAGAAAGAGACCCAGAGTTAAATTTAACACTTTTAAAAGAGATTGCAGAATACTTCAAACCAATTAGAAAAAAATATGTAGATGAGAAAGTTTTAAATATGCAAGCTTACTTCGTTGAGCCAAGCATTTTAGAATATCAACTACCTGGTGGAATGTTATCAAACTTAGTATCTCAACTTACAGCGCAAAAAGCTGCTGATAAATATGAAGATGTACTAAAAGAGATTCCAAGAGTAAGAGAGGACTTAGGATTCCCTCCACTAGTTACGCCACTTAGTCAAATGGTTGGAACTCAAGCGGTATTTAATGTATTGACTGGAGAAAGATATAAGATGGTACCAAAAGAGATTAAGGATTATGTAAAAGGTCTTTATGGAAAATCACCAGCTCCAATGTCAGAAGAGGTAAAGAAAAAAATAATTGGAGATGAAGCTGTTTTCACAGGAAGACCAGCAGACCTTCTAAAGCCAGAATATGATGAGATAAAAAGAGAGATTGGCGATTTAGCAAAATCTCCTGAAGATGTTCTAATGTATGCTATGTTCCCACAAATAGCTAGACCTTACTTAGAGAATAGAGATAAACCAAAAGTAGAAAAAGAATATAGAAGTATAAATATAGTATTTTAGTTGAAAGGAGAATGATTTATAAGAATGTTTAAAGACGCAATAACGCTTATGATAGCTCTTGAAATAACGTTAATAAGTATGCTTGTTGTATTTACAATATTAGCAATATTAGCTTTCGTTCTTTCACTGTTTAAATATATTCCAGCAGAGAAAGCGGTAGAGGTAAAAAAAGCTACACCAGCAGTAACACCAGCAAAGGTAGAAAGAGAAAAGTTTGATCCATCAAAGATAACAAGCGAAGAGATGAGAGTAGCTATGATGGTAGCATGTATAGAGGCAGCTGGAGAAGATAAGGATGCCAATATAAGAGTTGTAGGAATAAAAGAATTAAACTAATAGGAGTGTAATAAAAATGATAAAAGTATATAAAGTTAAAATTGGAGAAAAAGTATACGAGGTAGAAGTAGAATCAGTAACAGAGGTTAACGGAACAATATCAGCACCAACATCTTCAACGCCAGCACCAGCTGCAGTGGCATCAGCACCAGCAGGAAATGGTACAAAAGTTGAGGCACCTATGCAAGGTTTAGTTGTATCTGTAGATGTAACTGTAGGAGCAAACGTAAAAGCTGGAGATACTTTATTAGTATTAGAAGCTATGAAAATGGAAAATCCAATTGTTTCACCAGTAAATGGAGTTGTTCAATCAATAACTGTAAATAAAGGTGACACAGTAGACGGTGGAACAGTAGTAGTAACAATAGCTTAATCAAAATAATAAAGTCGAAAGGAGTTAAAATGGAGTTTTTAAGTAATCTATTTTCAACAACAGGAATTGCAATGATGACTATGAATCAAGGTATTATGATTTTAGTTGCGTTATTCCTATTGTTTTTAGCAATAAAAAAGCAGTATGAACCTTATCTATTACTTCCAATAGCTTTTGGAATGTTATTGGTAAATTTACCAGCACCAGTGAGTGAAGGAATAATGGATAAAAATGGACTTTTAAATATTTTATATGCAGGAGTAAAGTATGGAGTTTATCCTCCTCTAATCTTCTTAGCGATAGGAGCAAGTACAGACTTCGGTCCATTAATTGCTAATCCTAAGAGTTTACTTCTTGGAGCAGCGGCACAATTAGGTATATTTGGAGCGTTCGTAGGTGCAGTTGCAATGGGAATGACTGGAAACGAAGCAGCATCTATCGGAATTATAGGTGGAGCAGATGGACCAACAGCTATCTATTTAACATCAAAGTTAGCACCACATATGTTAGGACCAATAGCGGTAGCAGCATATTCATACATGGCACTAGTACCAGTAATTCAACCACCTATTATTAGATTATTTACAACGAAAGAGGAAAGACAGATAAAAATGACTCAACTTAGAACTGTAAGTAAAAGAGAGAAAATCTTATTCCCAATAGTAGTAACAATAGTAGTAACATTAATAATTCCATCAGCAATACCTTTAGTAGGAATGCTAATGTTTGGAAACTTAGCTAAGGAAAGTGGATTAGTTCCTAACTTAGTAGAGCATATAAAGGGAGCTTTAATGTATGTAATCACAATATTTATTGGATTGACAGTTGGAGCGACAACAAATGCAGAAGCATTTTTAAATTTAGCAACAATAAAGATAATAGTATTAGGACTTTTCGCGTTTGCATTTGGAACTGCAGGAGGAGTAATCTTTGGAAAAGTTATGTGTAAACTTAGCAAAGGTACAATCAATCCGATGATAGGAGCAGCAGGAGTAAGTGCTGTACCTATGGCGGCAAGAGTAGTTCAAAAAGTAGGACAAGAGGAAAATCCAAGTAACTTCTTACTGATGCATGCAATGGGACCTAACGTAGCAGGAGTTATAGGGTCAGCAGTAGCAGCAGGTGTGTTACTAGCTATGTTTAAATAATTAAAAAAATTGGAGGCCAGGAAATGGAGATCAAAGTAAAAGCAGTGGCAGGAACTCTTGAATCGAGTGATATGTATGTAATAATCGAGCCAAATGCTACAGGAATTGAATTAGAAATTGAAAGCGTTGTAATGGGGCAATATGGAGATGATGTTAGAAGAGTAATTTTAGAATCTTTAGAAGAGTTAGGGGTTACTTCAGCAAAAGTATTAGTAAATGATAAAGGGGCTATTGAGCCTGTAATCAAAAGCAGAATCCAAACAGTTGTTACAAGAGCAGCTCAACAAAAATTCACTTGGTAGTAGGAGGAAAAAATGAAATTAAGACGTTCGATGCTTTTTATTCCGGGAAATAATCCAGGAGTAATAAAAGATGTACATATTTATAGACCAGATTCAATAATGTTTGACCTAGAGGATGCAATTGCTATAACAGAGAAAGACTCAGCTAGATTCCTAGTTTACAACATGTTACAAAAGATGAGACCAATATACAAAAGTTTAAATATTGAGACAGTTGTAAGAATAAATGCATTAGACACTGAATTTGGAGTAGAAGATTTAGAGTTTATTGTAAGAGCTCAACCGGATATAATAAGAATCCCTAAAACAGATACACCAAAAGATGTTTTAGATGTTGAAGCACATGTGGAAAGAATCGAAAAAGAAGCGGGAATTCCTGTTGGAACAACAAAGTTAATGGTTGCAATTGAAAGTCCATTAGGAGCTTTAAATGCTTACCAAATAGCAACTTCTTCAAGCAGATTAGTTGGAATGGCTATCGGTGGAGAGGACTATGTTACTAACTTAAAAACTAATAGATCTCCAGAAGGTGTAGAGTTATTTACAGGAAGAGGACTGATCGTAATGGCAGCTAGAGCAGCAGGAATAGATGCCTTAGATTCAGTTTATGCAGATGTAAATAATGACGAAGGATTTACAAGAGAAGCTACAATGATAAAACAAATGGGATTCTCTGGAAAATCACTGATTCATCCAAGACAAATAGAGTTATTACATAAAGTATATACACCTTCAGAACTTGAAATAAAGAAAGCTAAAAAAATTGTAGGTGCAACAAGAGAAGCTTTAGAGCAAAATAAAGGAGTATTTACTGTAGATGGGAAAATGGTAGATAAACCAATAATTGAAAGAGCTGAACATGTTTTAAGACTAGCTAAAGCAGCTGGGGTAAGATTAGGAGGAGACGAGTAATATGATAAATAAAAGAGTTGATGAAAGCCTTTTAAAAACAATAAAAGGTTATGAGGAAAGAAAAGCATATAACTCTCCATTTGCTTATCAACCTGAAGGGTCGATCAATGAAGATGCAGAAAGCTTAAAGGGAACTGTAAAAAGAACTAAAGTTGTAGATTCATTAGAGGAAGCTATAAAAAAATCAGGATTGAAAGATGGAATGACAATCTCTTTCCACCACCATTTTAGAAATGGAGATAAAGTTTTACCGATGGTTTTAGATAAATTAGCTGAGATGGGATTCAAAAATCTTAGAGTTGAAGCAAGTTCGTTCACAAAAGCTCATGAAGGTATTGTAAAACATATTAAAGCTGGAGTAGTAAATAGATTAGGTTCGAGTGGATTAAGAGGTGACCTAGCAAAAGAGATATCGGATGGAATGTTAGGAGACTATCCAGCAGTTATAAGATCTCACGGTGGAAGAGCAAGAGCTATCGTAGAGGGAGATATAAAGATAGACGTTGCATTCTTAGGTGCATCATCAGCAGACTGTATGGGAAATGCAAATGGAGTTAAAGGAAAATCACTATGTGGATCTTTAGGTTATGCAAAAGTAGATGCTGCACATGCAGATAAAGTAGTTATAATAACTGATACTTTAGTTGATTATCCAAATAGTCCAATGAGTATTCCTCAAACTCAAGTTGACTACGTAGTTGTAGTTGATGAGATTGGAGATCCAAATGGAATTATGTCTGGAGCAACAAGATTTACATCAAATCCAAAAGAGTTATTGATGGCTAAAAAAGTTTTAGATGTAATGTTGGCATCAGGATATTTTAACGATGGATTCTCTATGCAAACAGGTTCAGGAGGAGCCTCATTAGCAGTTACAAGATTTATAAGAGAAGAATTAATAAAAAAGAATATAAAGTGTAGCTTTGGATTAGGTGGAATTACAAAAGCCTTTGTTGACTTATTAGAAGAAGGTCTAATGGGACAACTTTATGATACACAATGCTTTGACTTAGCAGCAGTTGAATCGATTGGAAGAAATGAAAAACATGTAGAAGTAAGTGCAGATTTCTATGCAAATCCATTTAATGCATCACCAGCTGTAAATAAGTTAGACTTTGTAATTTTAAGTGCTCTAGAAGTAGATAAAGATTTCAACGTTAATGTAATCTCTGGTTCTGACGGAGTAATCAGAGAAGCTTCAGGGGGACACTCAGATACAGCAGCAGCAGCAAATGTATCAATAATAGTAGCTCCATTAACAAGAGGAAGAATTCCTACAATAATTGATAAAGTAACAACTGTAGTAACTCCAGGAAGTACAGTAGATGTGGTTGTAACAGACTACGGAGTGGTTGTAAATCCAACTAGAACAGATTTATTAGAGAGATTCGAGAAAGCAGGAATTGAACTAGTAACTATGGAGAAGTTAAGAGAGCTAGCAAACTATATCGTTGGAGAACCAAAAGAGATTGAGTTTGAAGATCAAGTTGTAGCAGTTGTTGAGTATAGAGATGGAAGTATAATTGACGTTGTTAGAAAAATAAAAAGATAGTAGGGTATAAAATAAATTTCAATTAACATATATAATAATGAAATAAGGGGAGAAAAACATGGCACAAAAAAATTTCAAAGAACTGTTTGACCCAAAACAGACAAAGTGGAGTGGATTATCAGTTCAAATGTTCTTGGCACTATTGGCAGTAGTGGCGTTAGTAGTTTATGTACCTTTCGGTGGAAAGGAAGCTGCTTTTTTAAGAGGAAACTTTTTAACAGTTTTCACAATTTTAGCAGTATTTGGTATTTTATTTGGTGAGATTGGAGACAGAATTCCAATTTGGAATGACTATATCGGTGGAGGGACAGTTTTAGTATTCTTTACTTCTGCAGTTATGGGAACTTATAATATGATTCCAGCTAAAGTTTTAAAATCAATTGATGTTTTCTATGGTGAGCAACCGGTTAACTTCTTAGAGTTATTTATACCAGCTCTGATAGTAGGATCTGTTTTAACTGTAAACAGAAAAACATTACTTCAATCAATAGCAGGATATATTCCGTTAATTTTAATCGGAGTATTAGGAGCAAGTGTTGGTGGTATTTTAGTAGGATTCCTATTTGGAAAAGAACCTTTAGATATCTTAATGAATTATGTATTACCTATAATGGGTGGAGGAACTGGAGCAGGAGCAATACCTATGTCTGAGATGTGGGCTCAAAAAACAGGTGGAAATCCAAAAGATTGGTTTGCTTTTGCAATCTCAATATTAACAATAGCTAACGTTATTGCTATATTTACAGGTGCTTTATTAAAAGAGATTGGAAAGAAACATCCATCATTAACTGGTTTTGGTAATTTAATACTAGATGATTCGAAAGAAGCTATAAAAGAGGAAGCTGGTCCGAAAGTAGAAGTTGGACAAAAAGAATTTGCCGCTGCACTAGTATTTACAGGAGTATTATTCATATTCTCACATATTTCTGGGGTTATCTGGTCATCTTTAAACTTACCGTTTGAAATGCACAGATTAGCATTCCTAGTAATATACTCAATCATTTTAAATGTTTTAGATGTAGTTCCAGCACCTTTAAAAGCTGGAGCAAAGAATGTACAAACATTCTTCTCTAAGTACACAATTTGGATACTTATGGGTGCAGTAGGATTTGGAACAGATGTAAGAGAAATTATAAACTCTTTATCAATAGCTAACGTTGCAATAGCAATGGCAATTGTTTTAGGAGCAGTTTTATTTATAATGTTAATGTCTAAAAAAATGAAGTTCTACCCAGTAGAAGCAGCTATTACAGCAGGACTTTGTATGGCTAATAGAGGTGGATCTGGAGATATCGCGGTTTTAGGAGCTGCTGATAGAATGGAACTAATATCTTTCGCACAAATTTCATCAAGAGTAGGAGGAGCAATGATGCTTATCCTAGGTTCAATGATATTTGGATTCTTTGCATAATCAAGCTCTTAGTTAATTTAATTTACATACATAAAAGAGGTCAGAGTCGTCTGATCTCTTTTTCTTTTAATTTATAATAAATAATGTATAATAAAGTAATAGAAGGAAAGTGGGAGGAATTTATGTTTAGAAAAGATATTTCTCAATTTTTAATAGATAAAAAAAATAGTGTTGTTTATATAGGTTCATCTAATAAAAATATAGACATCTATTTTGATAATATAAAAGACCATGAAAAAAATATAGTAAAACTTTCAGATTTACAAGATGAAAATGAATACTATAGAGTTAATTACGAATTGTTAGAAAAAATGGCTAAAAAAGAAAAAATTATAATTTTAATGTCATTGGAAGGATTGATAAAAAAATATTCTTTAAATACTAATGTCTTAAACTTAAAATTAGGTGTAGGGTTAAGTAGAAAAGACCTGATAGATACTTTAGAAAAGAATGGATATCAAAAAAATTATTTGGTTCAAAAGAGATTGGAATTTTCTGTTAGGGGAGATATTATTGATATTTTTCCTTTAAATGGTGAAAATCCAGTAAGATTAGAATTTTTTGGAGATGAAATAGATAGAATAACACATTTCTCAATTTTAGATCAAAAAAGTTTTGAGAAGATATCAAATATAAATATGTATATAAACAAAAATAATTTTGAAAAATTAAATTTTTTAGAAATTTTGAATAATTTTAAAAAAGATAATGAAGTTGAGATGTTTTTAGAAAATAATGAGATTATAAAATATAAATTAGAAGAACTAATTATTCGAGAAAGAGATAATGAAGATGAGTTAAGAAGTTTATATGAAAAAATTCAAAACAGATGCATAAAGATAGATGTTTTAAAAAGTGAAGGAGATACAGAAAGAGTTAAAGTTCAAAATAAAAAAGATGGTATAAAATATGAAAATATATCTCAAATTCGAGAAGGCGATTATATAATTCATGAAAACTATGGTGTAGGTCTTTACTTAGGAATTCAAGAGATAAATGGAAAAGATCACTTAGCCATAAGATATGCAGATGAGGATAAATTGTTTGTCCCAATTGAAGGACTAAATAAAATAGAAAGATTTTTAGTAAATCCAGGAAAAACACCAGAACTTTATAATTTAGGAAGAAGAGGATTTAAAAGACGAAGAGAAAAATTAGAAGAGGATATGCTTAAATTTGCAAAAGAAATTGTTGAGATTCAAGCAAGAAGAGCTTTAAATACAGGTTATAAATTTTCAGCAGATACAGTTTGGCAAGAGGAATTTGAAGAAAAGTTCCCCTATATAGAAACAAAAGATCAAAAAAATGCAATAGAAGATGTAAAAAGAGATATGGAATCTTCTAGAGTGATGGATAGAATTGTATGTGGAGATGTAGGTTACGGTAAGACAGAGGTAGCTATTAGAGCAGCTTTTAAATGTGTTATGGATGGAAAACAGGTTTTGATTGTAGCACCAACAACAGTTCTAGCTCAGCAACATTATGAAAGATTTGTGGAGCGATATAAAGATTATCCGATTACTCTTGAACTTTTAAGTAGATTAAGTGGAGATAAAGAACAAAAGGAGATACTAAAAAGATTAGAATCAGGAAGTATTGATATTGTGATTGGAACTCACAGAGTTTTATCTGGAGATTTAAAATTTAAAAATTTAGGCTTAGTAATAGTTGACGAAGAGCAAAAATTTGGAGTTAAAGATAAAGAGAGATTAAAAAAAATGAAAACAAATGTAGATATGTTGACGTTAACAGCTACTCCAATTCCAAGAACGTTGAATTATGCCTTATTGGGTATTAGAGATATATCGGTAATTGAAACTGCACCAGAAGGCAGAGTCCCTGTAGAAACAACTTTTATAAATGATAATAAAAAAGATATCAGAGAATCTATAATGAAAGAGATTGCTCGTGAAGGGCAAGTTTTCTATATATTTAATCGTGTGAAAAGAATAGAAGATAAATTGAATGATTTAAAGAAAATACTTCCTAAGTTTGTAACAATAGATTATATTCACGGAAAGATGTCTCCCAAAAATATAAAAGAAAGACTTAGAAAATTTCAAGATGGAGACATAGATATTCTTTTAAGTACGACTATTATAGAAAATGGAATTGATATAGAAAATGCTAATACTATATTGATTGAAGGAATTGATAAATTAGGATTATCGCAGGTCTATCAACTGAGAGGGCGTGTAGGTAGAGGAAAGAGAAAAGGTTATTGTTATTTGATTATAGATAAAGATAAAAAGATGGGAAAGAAAGCTTCTGAAAGAAAAGAGAGTTTAAAGGAAATTGGTGAATTTGGAGGTGGATTTAAACTTTCTTTAGAAGATATGAGAATTAGGGGAGCAGGAGAAATTTTAGGTGATAAACAACATGGTGCACTAGAAACTTTCGGATATAATCTATATACTAAGTTATTGCAAGAGGAAATATCTCGTGTGAAAGGTGATTATCAAGAGGAATTTGAAACAAAAATAAATTTAAATGAGGAATCGTATCTTCCTAAAGATTATATCGAAGGTGATGAAAGATTAGTTATTTATAGAAGATTAGTTGACATTAGAAATCTAGATGATTTAAAAGAAATAAAATTAGAATTAAAAGATAGATTTGGTGATGAACCAGAAGAGGTTCTAAACTTATTAAAATATTTAGAAATAAAATTACTAGCCAAAGAGTTGAAAATAAAAGAGATTCAAAAAAATGATAATGAGGTTTTCTATAAATTTGATAATAATTTTGTAAACTTTGAGAAATTGATGAAACTTATTGAAGAGAAAGAAGCTCGTTATTCTCAAAAGGATGGTGGTCTTTATTCAAATAAAGATATTTTAGAGTTTTTATACTGGTATAGAGGAGATGAAGAGTAAAATGCAAAAATTTGATGAGTTAGTTGAAATTATAAAAAAATTGAGGGCACCAGATGGATGTCCTTGGGATAGAGAACAAACTTTGGAAAGTTTAAAGCCCCATCTTTTAGAAGAAACATATGAAGTTTTAGAAGCTATGGACGAGGGTGGAGATAAGCTGATGGGAGAATTAGGAGATCTTTTACTTCAGGTAGTTTTTCAATCAAATATCTGCGATGAAAAAGGTGAGTTCTCAATAGAGGATGTGGTTCAAGCTATTTCAGAAAAAATGATAAGAAGGCATCCACATGTTTTTGGTGAATTAAGTGATATTAAAACATCTGATGAGGTTTTAATAAATTGGGAAAAGATAAAAAAGGAAGAAAAAGAGCACAAAGATAGAAAATCAATTTTAGATGGAGTTCCAAAGGGATTACCAGCTTTATTAAAAGCTGAAAAATTGCAAAAAAAAGCTTCGAAAGTTGGATTTGATTGGCCAGAAGTTCATGGTGTAATAGATAAGGTTGAAGAAGAGATCGATGAATTGAGAGACGAGATAATGGTTGGAAATAAAGAGAAAGCACAGGAGGAACTAGGAGATTTATTCTTTGCTTTAGTAAATTTATCAAGACATTTAGGAGTGAATCCAGAGACATGTTTGAATGCAGCATCAGCTAAGTTTGAAAAACGATTTAGATACGTTGAAGAAAATTGTGATTTGGAAAATGCTACTTTAGAAGAGATGGATAGGATTTGGGAAGAGGCTAAAAAATAAAAATATCTTTTTAAGCTCTTGACATATGAAAAAAATAGGGTATATATAATATTACGGTAAAAGGATGGTATAGTAATGAGATTAGATAAGTTTTTAAAAGTGAGTAGAATAATAAAGAGAAGACCAGTAGCAAAAATAGTTGTTGATGGTGGAAAAGCTAAGTTGAATGGAAAAGTAGCTAAAGCTAGTACAGAAGTAAAAGTTGGAATGGAATTAGAATTAGAATACTATAATAGATATTTTAAATTTAGAATTTTAGAAGTTCCAGAAGGAAATGTTTCAAAAAGTAAAACATCGGAATTGGTTGAAGTTTTAGATAGCAAAGGAATTGTTATTGATTTAGATGGTGAGGAGGATATATTTTAATGCAAGTGTATGAACTTGAATCGAATGCTAAAATAAATATTGGATTAAATATAGTAGGTAAATTAGAAAATGGATATCATCTTTTAGATATGACTATGTTACCAATAACTTTGTCTGATAAGTTAAGAGTGAAAGTAATTGATGAACTTGATAAATTAAAAATAAAAACAAATAAAAAGGATATTCCTGTTGATGAAAGTAATATCCTTTATAAAATATATAAAAAATTTTATGAGAAAACTAAGCTATCTCCTTTAGGAATAGAGGTTTATCTAGAAAAACATATTCCACATCAAGCAGGTTTAGGTGGTGGTAGTTCTAACGGAGCAACGTTTTTAAATTTTTTAAATAACTATCATAAAAACCCTTTAGATTTAAATGAATTAATCGAATTGGGAAAGGAAATAGGAGCTGATATTCCATTTTTTATATCGAATATCCCTTCAAGAGTTGGAGGGATAGGAGAGCAATTACTGAAGATAGAGAATAATTTGAAAACATCTCTAGTTATTATAAAACCTCCGTTTGGTGTTTCTACAATAGAAGCATATAAGCAGCTAAAGAATCTTCGAACTCTTAAAGTAGCAAATATAGATTTAATAGTAGAAGGTTTAAAAAATAATAAATTGGAATTAATTGAAGAAAATATAGAAAATAATTTAGAAGAAGCACTTTTAAAATCTGATAAAAACCTAAAAGATTTTAAAAAGAGATTGTTAGAAGTAGAAGATTTAAACTTTTTTATGTCAGGAAGCGGAAGCGCTTACTACGCATTTTTGATAAAGGATATTGATCAAAGATTTAGTAACATAAAATACAGATTTAATGATTGCGAGGTCTTTCTCTGCAATTTTAAATAAAACTACTAAAACGTAAGGAAGGTGCATTTAGAATGAAAATTACAGATGTAAGATTGAGAACAGTAAAAAATGAAAACGAACTTAAGTTAAAAGCTTATGCAGATGTTACTTTTGAAGAGTGCTTTGTAATTCATGGATTAAAAGTAATTGATGGTCAAAAAGGAATGTTTGTTGCTATGCCTTCGAGAAAAATGCCTGATGGTGAATATAAGGATATAGCTCATCCAATTACACCAGAACTTAGAAAGGATATAACAGACTCTGTTATAGCTAAGTATAAAGAGGTTATGTCGCAAGAGCCAGTATCAGTAGTAGTAGAAGAAATTGTAGAAGAATAAAAAAATCATTGACAAGTTAAAAAAAAAATGATATTATTTTAGCGATGTTGGGGTGTCGCCAAGCGGTAAGGCAACGGACTTTGACTCCGTCATGCGTTGGTTCGAAT